>SMVT01000082.1 GCA_004357365.1 Nitrospina sp. | reverse complement strand
CCCCTTGGCCGTCAGAATCCCCTGCGCCACGCTCATCCCGTGAATGTCCTCCGGCGACGTTTCGGTCCGCACCAGGATGACGCGTTCCTTCTTTTTCGAAAGCTCCATCGCACGCTCCGGAGTGAACACCACCTTGCCGGCGGCGGCGCCCGGCGACGCCCCCAGGCCCTTGCCCAGCACTTTCACTTTGGCTTTCGGGTCCACCATCGGATGAAAGATCTGGTCCACCTGCGTTGCCGGCACACGCAGGATCGCGTCCTGCTTGCTGATCAGTCCCTCGTTCACCATATCGACGGCGACCCTGATCGCCGCGGCGGCGGTACGCTTGCCCGACCGCGTCTGGAGCAGGTACAACTGGTTCTCCTGCACAGTGAACTCGATGTCCTGCATGTCCTTGTAATGGCTCTCCAGCGACTTGCACACCTGGCTCAAGGTTTCGAATATTTCGGGCATGTCCTTTTCCAACTGCGCGATGGGACTCGGCGTGCGGATGCCCGCCACCACGTCCTCGCCCTGAGCGTTAGTCATGTATTCGCCGTAAAATTTCTTTTCGCCGGTGGCGGGGTCGCGGGTGAAGGCCACGCCCGTAGCCGACGTCGGCCCCATGTTGCCGAACACCATCGACTGCACGTTGACCGCGGTGCCCCAGTCGTCCGGTATGCGGTTCAATCGCCGGTAGGTGACAGCGCGGTCGGTGTTCCACGAATTGAACACCGCCTTGATGGTCATACGAAGCTGGACCAGGGGATCGTCCGGAAACGGCTTGCCGGTTTTGCGTTTGACCAGTGCCTTGAATTCCTTGATCACCATTTTCAAATCGCCCACGCCCAGCTCGGTGTCGAACTCTACCTTCTGTTTGTTTTTTCTGCGTTGCAGGATGGCTTCAAAATGTTCGCCCTTGATGCCCATCACCACATTGCCGAACATGGCAATGAAGCGGCGGTAACAGTCGTAGGCGAAGCGGCCGCTGCCGGTTTTACCCGCGAGGCCTTTCAGCGTGTCGGGATTGAGGCCGAGGTTGAGCACCGTATCCATCATGCCCGGCATGGAGGCGCGGGAACCGGACCGCAGGGACACCAGTAGCGGTTCTTTGGTGCCGCCGAATTCCTTGCCCATGATTTTTTGCAGGGTCTTCAGGTTGGCCAGCACTTCGTTCCACAACGACGGCGGAAAATTGTCGTTCTTTCTGAAATAGGTGGTGCAGGCTTCGGTGGTGATGGTGAAACCGGGAGGAACGTTGATGCCGAGATTCGCCATTTCGGCCAGGTTGGCGCCCTTGCCGCCCAACAATTCGCGCATCTCCGCTTTGCCCTCGGTCTGGTCGGCGCCGAAAAAATAAACGTACTTACTGGTCATTTGCGGGATTCTGGAGCATGAGTAAGAGGGAAACGTCTCATCGTTAAAAAGGATCAGCAAATATTAACATTAAATATGCTCCAACGGGGGGAGGGAATCAGCTTTTTTCAGTTTTTTTGAGCACGATTTTCGAAAAATCGGCCAACGGAGCAAACAGGTTGGCGATCGACTGGAGCAGAGCCATGCGGTTTTGCTTGAGCGCCTCGTCCTCGACGTTGACCATGACACGATCGAAAAAGTTGTCCACCGCGCCCTTGAGCTCGACGATCTTCGCCAGCGCGGCGGAATAATCACCCGCCCGGGTGTGGTTTTCCACGGTGGACTTGATCCCGGCAAATTTCCGGAACAGCGCCTGTTCCGCCTCCTCCTTCAGGAGTTCCTGATCGATTGTCTCTGGCACGTCGCCCTCGATGATGCGCACCACGCGCTTGAACGCCGTCGCCAGATCCTCGAAATACGGCTGCTTCTTGAGATCGGACAGCGCCGCCACCTTCGCCCGCACCTCCTTGAACTCGCCGATACCGGCGGACAGCACCGCGTCGATGGCATCATAGGGATAGCCGTCACCGGTCAGCATCGTCTTCAGGCGCTGGCCGAACAATTCCCCGCAATGCCTGCGGATGTCGTCCCTGGAAAGCTTCGCCTTGGCCCCCAGGGTCTGGATGCCGGTATCGATCAGATCGTCCAGCCGCAGCGGCCAGTCGTAATGAATCAATATTTGAATAATGCCCAGGGCGTGACGCCGCAGGGCATACGGGTCTTCCGAACCGGAAGGGATGAGCCCGACGCCGATACAGCCGACCAGGGTGTCCAGCTTGTCCGCCACCGCCACTACGGCTCCCGCTTCGGTCGAGGGCACGGCGTCTCCGGCGAACGCGGGCTGATAATGCTCTTTGATGGCCTGCGCCACCGCCGCGCCTTCGTCGCAATGTTCAGCGTAATACCCGCCCATGATGCCCTGCAACTCCGGAAACTCGTACACCATCTGTGTTACCAGATCGGCTTTCGACAGCAACGCGGCGCGCTTCGCCGTGGTTTCCTCTTCGGGACAAACCTTTTGAGCAAAAGTAGAAGCCAGCGACACGATGCGCATCAGTTTCTCATGCGAGGTGCCCAGGTCTTTCTGGAAGACCACGCCCTTGAGATCGTCGACGAAATCCTCCAGCCTGCGTTTGCGGTCTTCGTTGTAAAAGAAGCGGGCGTCCTCCAGCCGCGCTTTCAACACGCGCTGGTTGCCGCGCGCGATGTCCTGTCCCCGCGCCTTCATGTTGCTGATGGTGATGAAATACGGCAGGAGCTTGTCGCCCTTCCACACCGGAAAGTATTTCTGGTGATGCTTCATGGTGATGACCAGCAGTTCCTTGGGAAGCTCCAGGTAGGCCTTGTCAAACTCGCCCAACACCGCCACCGGATACTCGACCAGATAGGTTACGGTGTCGAGCAGGCCGGCGTCCTCCTTCACCTTGCCCCTGACCTGTTTGGCAATGGTTTTAATTTGATCCTTGATGGATTGGCGACGCTCCGCCGGGTCGACCATCACCTTGTGCTTTTTGCATTCCCTGAGATAGGTTTTGAGGCTGTCGAATTTGAATTTGTCCGGTTTCAGGAAACGATGGCCCCGGGAAGTGTTGCCGGCCTGGATGCCCTCGAACTCGAATTTCAACCGTTTGCCGTCGAACAACGCGGATATCCAATGGATCGGACGCGCGAACGGGAGCTTGCGCGAAGCCCAGCGCATTTTTTTGGGAAAGGTGATATCGGCAATCCACTGCGGAAGGTATTCATTTAATATAAGGGCTGTTGGCTGGCCTTTTTTCTCGACTTGCGCGCAGATCACCTCGCCCTTGGGCGTGGTCTCGGTGGTGAGATCGGCGATGTCCACCCCTTTGCCCTTGGCGAAGCCGATCGCCGCTTTGGTGGGGTGGCCTTTCTCATCATATGCCACCTTGACGTTGGGGCCCTGATAGGTTTCGACCACGTCCTTCTGGCGGGCATCGATATCGGGGATATGCACCACCAGACGGCGCGGCGTGCCCATCAGTTGCGGGGTGCCCGCCGCCACCCGGCCCTTGTCGAAAAACTCCGCGAGTCTGCGGCCCATGTCCTCGAGCGCCGGTTGAATGTACCCGGCCGGGATTTCTTCAGTCCCTATCTCTATAAATAAATCCGGCATAAACGACCCTTATTTATTTAGCATGCGACGCCGGGTATTTATCAGACAAAGGGGGGAAAGTCAACGGCGAGCGGCCGAGGCAATACCGGGTCCAGCGTCACGCTGGCCGCTCCGCGCGGGGCGAACTATAAATTCCCCCCTACCAAGGAGACCTTTGCAAAAGTGTCAAAGAAGGGCCGCACTACAATGATTCCCCTCCTTACCAAGGAGGGGATACAGGGGTGGTTATGATAAATTTACTCCTCGTTTTGTAGTTACTTGAATGATAGGCGGAGAACCTCCGCTTGTGGAATGGTCCGACTTTTGGTAGCTTTGAACCCTTCAACTCAAATTAAAGGCGGTGTCATGCTGACCGATGAAGAAGCGTTTGAACGATACGGCGACGAGCCCCTGCACTTCTCGCATTACTACAACTTCGTGTTCATCTACAAGAGCGCCGAGTTGGACAACGGCGACCGCATCTATCTGCAACTGGGCGGGACCATGGAAAAGGTGTCGGCCCTATCGGTGGACGTCGAAGACCCTCTCACCCTGAACGAGGACGCCGACCGGGAATTTTCCTACATCAAAAACGCCGACAACCAGGTCATCTGGAAGCACGGCCAGAAAAAGCAAGATTAAAGGATTAGCCTCCCTTCTATAAAGAGGGTATATTAAGACTTTATGAAACATTACGATGTCATAGTCATAGGTGCTGGGCATGCCGGGTGTGAGGCGGCGCTGGCGTCGGCGCGGATGGGGTGCGCCACGCTCATGCTCACGCTCGATCTGGACAAGATCGCCCTGATGCCGTGCAATCCCGCTATCGGCGGCGTCGCCAAGGGCCACATGGTGTACGAGATCGACGCGCTCGGCGGGCAGATGGCGCAGGTCATCGACCAAACCGGTATCCAGTTCCGCATGCTCAACGCGTCGAAGGGTCCCGCCGTGCAGGGCAACCGCGCGCAGGCCGACAAGCATCAATACAAAACCGAAATGCGCCGCGTGCTGGAAGCGCAAAGTAACCTCACCATCGCCAGGGAAGAGGCGGAAGAACTGATCGTCGAAAGCGGCGTGATCCACGGTCTGCGCACCGCCCAGGGCAACGAATACCAGGCGGGCGCGGTGGTCATCACCACCGGCACCTTCCTGCGCGGTCTCATTCATATCGGCATGACCAGTCACCCCGCCGGGCGCGTCAACGAGAAGCCGTCGAACCGGCTCTCCGAATCGTTTCTGGCCTGCGGGTTCGAGGTGGCGCGTCTCAAGACCGGCACGCCGCCACGACTTCTTCGCGGCACCATTGACTTCTCAAAATGCGACGTGCAGTACGGCGACCGTGACCCGAAACCGTTTTCGTTCCAGACCGAATCGGTCGACCAGCGCCCCAAGGTGCCGTGCCACCTGACCTACACCAACGACAAGACGGCGCGGATCATCAAGAACAACATGCACCTGTCGCCGCTCTACAGCGGCAGGATCGAGGGCGTGGGCCCGCGCTACTGTCCCTCCATCGAGGACAAGGTGGTGAAGTTTCCCGACAGGAACGCGCACCACGTTTTCCTGGAGCCGGAGGGACTGGACACCGACTGGATTTATCCCAATGGCATCTCCACCAGCCTGGCGGAGGAGGTGCAGATTCAACTGGTGCGCTCGATCCCCGGACTGGAAGACGCCGAGATTGTGCGGCCCGGTTACGCGGTGGAGTACGATTTCATCCCGCCGACGCAACTGAAAGCCACGCTGGAGACGAAACGGGTGAGCGGCCTGTTTCACGCCGGGCAACTCAACGGGACTTCAGGATATGAAGAAGCGGCGGCGCAGGGGCTGATCGCCGGCATCAACGCCGCGTTGCAGGTGCAGAAGCGCGCGCCGTTCGTGCTGACGCGCATGGACGCCTACATCGGCGTGCTGATCGACGACCTGGTCACCCAGGGCACGAAGGAGCCGTACCGCATGTTCACCTCGCGCGCCGAGTACCGTCTGTTGTTGCGGCAGGACAACGCCGACCTGCGTCTCATGGGAAAGGGATATGAATTGGGATTGATCCCCAAAGAGGTTTACCAGGCGTCGCTCGACAAACACAACGCCGCGGCGGAAGAAGTCAACCGCCTGAACCGCACTTCCATTGTACCCAACAAGCCGACGCTGGCGCAGTTGTCGCGGATCGGCATCAGCGACCTCAAAGGCCCGACCACACTGGGCGGGTTGTTGCGGCGTCCGGAGATTCGGTACGGTCAACTGATCGATATATTTGATGGAGCGTCGGTTCCCAGGGCAGTGGCCGAGCTGGTGGAAATCGAAGTCAAGTACGAGGCGTTCATCCAGCGGCAGAACCAGATGGTCGCCAAACAGAAGAAGCTGGAGAATTACGTCATCCCCAACGACCTGAGCTACGCCGGCATCCCCGGCCTGTCGCACGAGGAAGTGCAGAAGCTGGAGGAAATTCGTCCGGCGACTTTGGGTCAGGCCCTGCGCATCTCTGGCGTGACGCCGGCGGCGGTCAGCATCCTCATGCTTCTCCTAGAGCGCGGCCCGGCCAAAGCCGCCCGCTAGTCCTTGCCCCATGCACACTGATTCCGTGCAGTGGATCCTCGAAGTCAACAAGAGCGACATCGCTTACATCGTCGGATTGTTTGAAGCGTACGACGACTTCGCGGTGGTGCGCACGCTCGACCCTGAGCGCGGCCACATCGAACTGATGATCTCCCCGGACTACGTCGACGAAGTGGGCAAGCTGGTAGAACGGTTGGCGGATGAAATTCCCCTGCGCGTGCTGAAACAATAAAACTGATTTCACCGCCGAGGGCACAGACCGCTTCACGCGGGGCAAACAAAAATAATCCCTCCCCTTGAATAAGGGGAGGATACAGGTGGGGTTAAAACCAACCAGCCCTCACCCTACCCTCTCCCCCTGAGGGGAGAGGAGGTTTTTAGTTCTCCTCGTTCCGGGTTTATCAGAATTCATCCTGTTATCCTGTCGCCCTTCGACAAGTTCAGGGTGACAAATCCCCCCGGCCCCCTTCAAGAAGGGGGAGCATTAAAACTGGATGAGGGAGTACATCGGCAGGTCTTTGAGTTTGTCGCGGCCGTGGAGGAATTCGAGTTCGATGATGAACGCGGCTTCGACGATTTCCGCTTTAAAGTTTCCGCGGATGAGGTCCACCGTCGCGGCCATGGTGCCGCCGGTGGCCAGCACGTCGTCGATCACCACCACGCGCTCGCCCTCCTTCAGCGCGTCCTGATGAATCTCGACGGCGTCACTGCCGTATTCCAGATCGTAGGTCTGCTTGAACGTTTTGTAGGGAAGCTTGCCGGGTTTGCGCACGATGACGCATCCCGCCCCCAGCGCGTAGGCCAAAGTCGCCGCGAAGATGAACCCGCGCGCCTCGATGCCCACCACGTGATCGATCTTTTTCCCCGTGTAGCGTTCCTTGAGATGATCCACCACTTTGGTGAACTGCACGGGGTCGCCCAAAAGCGGCGTGATGTCCTTGAACAGGACTCCCGGTTTGGGAAAGTCGGGGATGTCCCGGATAATCTGCTTCAACGTTTCCATACCCTTCCTTTCAGGGAATTCTGTTTTGAAAACGGTTGTCGGACGGGCGTCCCGCTTAAAAAGTGAAGGGTATCATTTTTTGAGATACAGCAGGGGATTTTTGGGATGCGTGTCGTTGCGCACTTCGAAATGCAGGTGCGGTCCGCTGGAGCGGCCGGTTTTGCCGACGCGCGCGATCCTCTGCCCGCGCTTCACTCTGTTTCCCTTTCGGACGAGGTTGCGCGAGTTGTGCGCGTACACGGTGGTGAGTTTGCCGGGATGTTTGATAATGATCATCAGGCCGTAGCCGGTCGGACCCCACCCGCTGAACTCGACGGTTCCGCGCTCGGCGGCCCGGATCGGGGTTCCCCGCCGCGCGCCGATATCGATGCCGTGGTGGTTCTTGCCCTTGCGCGTGCCGAACCGGGAGGTCAACACGCCGCCTTTCACCGGCCACAACAGCTTTTTCTTTGCGGAGACGGTTTTCGATTTGGGGTGCTTCTTTTTTTTGGGAGGGTGCGTTTTGGCAATTCCCGGCGTGCCTTCGACCGTCGGGGCGACGTACACCACCCGGTTGGCCCGGGGAATCCATAAAAACATGCCTTCTTCCATCGATGCCGGGTCCCAGACGCCGTTGACCCGTTGCAGTTCGGCCACGCTCACGCCATAGGCTTGGGCGATGGAGTACAGGGTCTGCCCCTTTTTGACGGGATGGTAAACGCCGTAAGGTTTGTCGTATTGATAAGAGGGCGCCTCATAATAAGGAAGGCCGCCGCAATTGGAGAGGGTCACTGCCAAAAGCAGGCCAAGGGCGGATCGAACCAGAACCTGTCGGGTGGAGACCATGGCGGGTGTTGTTAAATTATTGTTATTTAATAGATTAAGTTATTGAAAAGCGCCGTGTCAAGGCGATTCCCGGCTTTACAAGGCCGGCAACATCCTGTATAAACCGCACTTAGCATGAAGCAGTTATGTTGCAACAGCTTGCGCCCCCTCCCTTGGCAGGGAGGGCAACTTGCTAAGGGGTAACGGCAAGAGCAAGTTCTTGAGCGGCATTCAAAATTAGCTCCGGGCCTGGCCCGGCCTCAACCACATTGACACCTTCGAGAATCCGAGTGACTCGCCTGCTACTGGTTGGTTTTATCGCATTGGCGGTATTCAATTTTTCTTCGGGATGCGGTCCCAGCGCGCGGGATCCCCAGCCGTTCGCCCTGCCCTCGGCCTACAAGGTCGGCAACAAGCCCGCCACCCTGGTCGCCTACGACATGAACAACGACGAGTTTCCGGACCTGCTGGTGCCGAACACCAATGACCACACGCTGATGTTTTTTGAGGGCAACGGCGACGGCACCTTCAAGGAACCGTTCGTGATGCGCACCGGCCGCGAACCGGTGGCCCTGGCGGTGGCGGATTTCAACGGCGACCGCATTCCCGACATTGCGGTCTGCAATTACGGCGACGGCAATCTCTCCGTCATCCTCGGACAAAAAGACGGCGTGTTCAAAATACTCGACCGGGTGAAGACCGGCAAACTGCCGATCGCCATCACCACCGGCGACTTCAACAACGATCGCAAGGCGGACCTGGCGGTGACCCTGCGGTTCGACAAGCTGATTATTTTTCTGGGAAACGGCGACGGCACCTTTAAACCGGCGGAGGCGTACAAGGCCCCCGGCACACCGGCGCGGCTGGTTTCGGGTGATTACAACGGCGATCACAACTTGGACCTCGCCATCACCTTCAACGCGTTGAAGATGAATT
>SMVT01000081.1 GCA_004357365.1 Nitrospina sp. | reverse complement strand
TGAACCGCGGTCACAGGAAACCTTCCCTTCGCTTCCCGGACCGGAAATCCCGCCTTTCCCGTCCCCGTCCCTGCCGTCGGTCGAACCCGGCGCCGGCGTGACCGTGCCCCTCCCTCCGGCGCAGGCACCCGCGGCCCCGATTCCAGAAACGCATCCGGAAATCCTGGTGGACGTCGTGAAGGGACCGATGACGTTAACGTTTTCCAGCCGCGGCGGCGTTCTCAAACACATCAAACTGCATCAATACACGAACCTCGCGGGAGACGGACCCATCGAGCTGATCCCACAGGTTCCCGGAGCCCAATATCCGCTGACCCTGGAAACCGGCCACCCGGCGGTCGACTGGGTGCTGGCGAACGGTCACTTCCAACCATCGAAAGAGTTCATTGAAATCAGCGAGTCCAATCCCTCATCCGACCTGGTGTTCCATTTGCAACACCCCTCCGGCTTTGAGGTCACGCGCGCCTTTCATTTCGAATGGGACAATGCCTTAATTTCCGTGGACACCAAAATCGAAGCCCCCAACATGACCGCGGAAAACCTCCAGTACTCGGTGATCTGGGGACCCGGTCTCGGAGGACAGTTGGATGTAACGGCTGATTTCATCTCGTTCTCGGGACCCACCAGCTTTGTCAACAACGAACGGAAGGAGATCCCTCCTGACGACCTGGATAAAACCGTCACTTATCGCGGGGATATCCAATGGACGGCCTTCCAGAACAAATATTTTGCCGCGGCGCTGATTCCCGAACAAGGCATCAAGTCCGCCCGGGTCGTTAAAAAGGGCGCCGAAGAAATCTACGTCAGCCTCGATTTCGAGTCGGTGCAGTCGGCCGCTTCCACCCGGCATCTGCTTTTCATCGGCACCAAAAATCTGGAAACGCTGGAGAACTCCGGCCACAAATTGTTCCGCCTGATCGATTACGGCTGGCTCGGCAACAAGTTCGCCTTCCTGGTGAAACCGATGCTGAAAGCACTCAACTTTTTTTACGGGATCATGGGCAACTACGGGTGGGCCATCATCGGCCTCACCTTTGTCATCAAACTCATTCTGTTTCCGCTGACGCACAAAAGCTTCAAGTCGATGAAGGGCATGCAAAAAATCGCGCCGCACATCAAAATTATCCAGGAGCGGCACAAGGGCGACCGGGAGAAAATCAACCAGGAAATGATGGGCCTCTACAAAAAGTACAAGGTCAACCCGCTCGGCGGCTGCCTGCCCATGCTGTTGCAGATTCCGGTTTTCATCTCCCTGTACCACGCGCTGTTCTTTTCCATCGAACTGCGCGGCGCGCCGTTCATGCTGTGGATTCAGGACCTCTCCGTCCAGGACCCCTATTACGTCACCCCCGTGCTGATGGGCGCCACCATGTTCCTGCAACAGAAGTTGACGCCCTCCACCGCCGACCCGGTGCAACAGAAAATTTTCATGTTCATGCCCATCCTCTTCACCTTTCTGTTCATCACCTTTCCCGCCGGACTGGTCATCTACTGGACCGTCAACAACATGTTGACCATCGCCCAGCAATATTATATCTACCATATAGCCAAGGACTAACCCGCTAGCGCGGGAGGCGACTGGCTGACAGTTAACAGCCAACGATGATCCTTGGGCGCAATTCACGATTTTAAAACTAGCTCCGGGCCTTGCCCGGCCTGCGGAGGTACTCCGGCACCATGAGCGATACCATCGCCGCCCTCGCCACGCCCATCGGTGAAGGCGGCATCCACATCATCCGCATCAGCGGCCCCGACGCCCCGGCCATCGCACTTACTTTGTTCCAATCGGCGGACAGGAAAACGGCCGACGATCTCGAACCACAGCGGGTGTATTACGGAAACCTCGTCGACCCAGCCACCGGCCAGCCGGTCGATGAAGTTCTGCTGATCCGCTTTCGCGCGCCTCGCAGTTACACCGGCGAGGACGTAATCGAAATCCACGGCCACGGCGGGGCCTATGTCTCGTCGAAAATTTTGCAGTTGGTGCTCGACCAGGGGGCGCGTGCCGCCGAGCCCGGCGAGTTCACCCGCCGCGCGTTTTTGAACGGACGGCTCGACCTGTCGCAGGCCGAAGCGGTGGCCGACGTCATCCACGCCGCGTCGGACAAAGCCCTCACCTCCGCCCTCGCCCAACTCCAAGGCCGGCTTTCGGAAAAACTCAACGCGCTGTACGATTCACTGGTGCAGGTGCTCGCGCAGTTGGAAGCGGCGATCGACTTCCCGGAAGAAGGTCTCGAGTTCGTCCAGAAACAACAACTCGATAAAAATATCCAAAGCGCAAACACTGAAATAAAAAAGTTGGTGGACTCCTATCGCCAGGGCAAGATTTACCGCGAAGGGTTAAGAGTCGCGCTGGTCGGCAAACCCAACGTCGGCAAGTCGTCACTGCTCAACGCGCTCCTGCAGGAAGACCGCGCCATCGTCACCCCCCACCCCGGCACCACGCGCGATACCCTCGAAGAACGGGTGCGCATCAAAGACATTCACATTACGATAGTCGATACCGCCGGACTCCGCCACCGGCCGGGCGAGATCGAACAGCACGGCATCGAACGCACCCGCCATGCGCTGGCGCAGGCCGACCTCGCCCTGGTGATCTTCGACCGGTCGCAGGCGCTCGACGACAACGACGCCATGCTGATTAAAGAAGTGAACGAACAACCGAAACTCGTCCTCCTCAACAAATCTGATTTGCCGCAGGTACTGGATGAGGGTGATCTAAAAAAGCTGGCAGGGGGCCCTGCCCCCCTTACGCTGTCCGCAACCGGAGGAGAAGGGCTCGAAGGCCTCCGTGAGGCCCTGTATCAGTCCGCGCTGGGGGGA
Source organism: Nitrospina sp. (assembly GCA_004357365.1). Lineage (GTDB taxonomy): Bacteria > Nitrospinota > Nitrospinia > Nitrospinales > Nitrospinaceae > SZUA-226. The sequence goes on along the minus strand of SMVT01000081.1, from coordinate 4,720 downwards.
AGAACCTCCGGCGAAGATATCGTGATCACACGCGAACGGCATCGCCAGGCGCTGGCCGAGGCGCAATCATCTCTTGAGCGCGTTTCGCAATCCCTGCAGGCAGACCTCTCCGAAGATTTGATCGCGGTCGACCTCAACATCGCGCTCGAGCACCTGGGCGGCATCCTCGGCAAAACCTTCGTCGACGACCTCCTCGACCAAATCTTCCACGACTTCTGTATTGGTAAATAGCGGCGAACCGCCGCCCAGCGTGACGCTGGACCCTATTTTGTACCGGGCCTTGCCCGGTCCTCCCCTTACCAAGGGGAGGATACAGGTGGGGTTACAATTCCCCCTTGTAAAACTTGTCCTGGGCCTGTCGAAGGAAAGGGCGACATAATATGTGGTACAAGTATCAGGAGCAAGTCACGATTAAGGAGGAACTATGATGGGCAAGGGTATTTTTGAGAATCGGGCTTATAAGTTGAGCGCGCAAATTCTTTTTATATGTTTGTTGATGTTCATGGTCCACCCTGGCCCATTGTCAGCCGCAGGAGAATGTCCGCAAAACAGAAAAACTCCAACCGCCCCGAAAGAATTTTTAACCCTGCAGAATCCCCTGCCGCTTAATGACAAGACCCTCAAAGCCGGTGAAAACCTGTTTCAAATTCAGAGTAAACCCATCACCTGTAAAACCTGTCATGGGGTTCATGGCGATGGCAAAAGTGATCCCGGATTTGAAAGCACACCCCCCGCGAGAAACTTCACCTGCGCAGAAACCATGGAAGCCTTATCGGACGGTCAATTGATCTGGATTATCCGCAAGGGATCGCCAAAGACTTCCATGTTCGCATTTCCAAGTCTGTCAGAAAATCAAATTTGGCAGTTGATTCATTACATTCGGCAATTTTCACAAAAATAAATGAGCGGCATCCTCGGCAAAACCTTCGTCGACGACCTCCTCGACCAAATCTTCCACGATTTCTGTATTGGGAAGTAATGGCTTCCCCTTGAAAAGGGAGCTGGGGGGCAATTTAACCTAACGTTTTTAAGGCTGGTTTTAATTTCCGGGAAGATGCCTTCTTGCCAATTTTCTTAGCTTGCTTTGCTTTAGACGAAGGACTGTAAAAAATTCTAACTCTAGAAACCTTATCCAAATCTAAATTCAAAGTCCTAGAAATATTTAGCAGTGCCTCAAAACTGACTCTCCGGTAGCTTTCAGATTCATAGCGCTGAATCTGTTGTGCTGGCATATCTAGTTTTTCCGCTAATTGCTTCTGGGTCCAACCATGCGAAATTCGGGAACGCACCAATAAGTCCGGAAGTTCTGCTAAAGAACTAATTTTTAAAGTGGGAACCTTTTTATTTTTAAGGTTCTCATATTCCTGAATTTCATTTTTAAGGTCAGCCATTAAAGATTTTAGGGAATCAACCATAGCCTTATAAATGATCTTGTCAGGGAAAGTCCCCTCCTTGCAAACCTTTAAAGACCGCTTCAAATCTTTAAGCTTTGATTTGGTGATTTTGTACTGCTTCTCATTTTTTATCATTATTCTTAACCCACTATAAAGAGTAACTACTATAATTTTATTTTAATAATTCCTTTACGCTTGCCATCGCGGTCGGTTTGAAAAAACTTGACAAAAGGTTTACCGGTTGATGACTCAATTAAATTTGCCAGAAAGAAATCAACTCCATACTTATCTTTCATTTTCTGTCGACCCTTAGAAAGATCCAATAAGACCGGATCAATCTTTTTCGTGATTACCGAAGGAACACACAACCAGCAACCATCAATATCATTGGGCAATTCACAATCGCCCACAAAACTACCAGCGATATAAATTTTCTTAACACCAGCGGATTTAAAAATTTTAACAGCTTTTTTGAGACCTTCAAAAAGAGCCCTACGATGAGGGTTAAAACAATATCTTTCCTTTATTTCTTTTAATGAAAATTCATGGATTCCTGGCTCGAGTCTTAAATTTTTCGGTTTCATAAAAAGTAACCTTTCGTATAACAGCTTTATGGTTTTCGAAATTTACAATTTTTGTAGTCATTTTGGTTCTCCTTTTCTTTGATTAATCTGGTTAATTCTAACGCTTCATCACAACACTGACATTCAAATCCGGTTGTTTAAATACCTTTTTTCCTTTTGCAAAGGACCGGGCTTTACTTTCCATAATATTTTCCTTCTTCTTTGTAGAGCGAACATTATTACTGCAATCAGTATCTGCCAACTCTTTCTTATAAAAAACTGGAAACAAATAATTCCCAGATAAAAACACAAACTCATTAATCCCAAAAAACGGCCAACCGAATTTTGGGAGGGAACCAACCGTCCATCGCCAGCAACACCCACAACAATCGCATGCTCTAGATTGGGCGTTCCAATGCTCATCATGCGGATAAACAATGTCATCCCACATCTCTTGCAATTTTGGGCACGCCTCAACAACCCCTTTATCCCAAAGATAGGAGTAACTGAAACTTGAGGTAGAACTAAAGGTCCACAACCAATCATGCTCATAACAGCCGGATGCCCTGGGTTGGGAATTCCAAAGTGGATCTGGTGGACGAATAATGTCTTTCCACATCTCTTGCAATTTCAGAGGCTCTTTATTTGGATCTTTGAATTCCCCCATACCGGCAAAATTCTGGTTTTTACCATCATAGAATACTTGTTCAACCATACCTTTGTATCCAAAGGTCGTTAAAACGCTTTGGCGTCCAAATGACATTAAATCAATAGGAACTGAAATAATATCGTCTAAAGTTGAAAATTGAGCATTCATCTCATATATCCTTCTAAAATCAAAACCAAACTTCTAAAACCCAACAAGTCTTTAAATCTCACTTCTTCATAAAATCACTTATTCCCAGCCCACCTCTTCCCTGAGGCTCATCTTATAGAATCAGCATTGCTCTTAATATAATAATATTATTGTTTTAAAAATAAAGCAACATTTTTATTTTATTATTTATTGAAATGCCCAGGCAACATTTCATGCTGCGCTTTTCAACAAGCTCAGGGTGAATTCCCCCTCACCCCTAGCTCTTCCTTTGGAAGGAGGGGGATCAAATCCCCCCGGCCCCCTTCACAAGGAGGGGAATCAAATCCCCCCCGGCCCTCCTTCGACAGGCTCAGGACAAGTTTTTAAAAGTGGGATATCGGGGGCAACACAGGCCATCCGAGAGAGTTGTTTTCTGGTGGAGGGGAGTAAATTCAGCTAACGGGGGAACCATCCTTGTTTATTGCGTTCTGGTAATGCAATATCTTTGCTCTTCATATGCGCAATGAATTGAGCCTCAAGTCCGGGGGGAAAGCCATCCCAATTCCTTTTAAAGCAGGAATTGCATAGGATCATTTCATAGTGTTGAATATACTTCCCCTTATACCGGCCGGGTCCAAACAGAAACAAGCGATCACACAAATCACATTTTGTCTTAAGCTCTTTCATCTATTTAGTATACACCTATACCCCCCCTGGCCCCTCCTTCGGCAAGCTCAGGACAGGCTTTTAAAGGGGAAACTCTATCAACCACCTCTGGCCCCTCCTTGAAAAGGAGGGGAGCAATGAAAGACAAAAAATCCATCACTTTTTCGACAAAATTTTGACATCCGGCCCTAACTTGTTGTAAACTATTGCCGATATGGCAATTAAATTACAGACGGATTTCTACCATTTGATCGGTAAAAGCGACGGTATCTTGCAGGTGTTCGACCTGGTGGAGCGGGCGGCGGATTCGGACTCGACAGTCATCCTCACCGGCGAGAGCGGCACCGGCAAGGAGCTGATCGCCCGCGCCCTGCACCACAACAGCCGCCGCGCCAAAAAAGGATTCATCCCGGTCAACTGCGGCGCCATCCCCAACGAGCTTTTGGAGACCGAGCTGTTCGGCCACGAAAAGGGCGCGTTCACCGGCGCCACCCAGATGCGTATCGGGCGCATGGAGCTGGCCGACAACGGCACCCTCTTCCTCGACGAGATCGGCGACATGCCGCTGACCCTTCAGATTAAGCTCCTGCGCGTGCTGGCGGAAAGCGAAATCGACCGCGTCGGCGGCAGTAAGCCCATCAAAATTAATATCCGGGTGATCACCGCCACGCACAGCAATCTGGAAGAGTCGATTGCGGACGGCAAGTTCCGCGAAGATTTGTTCTACCGCCTCAACGTGATCCCCATCGCCATTCCGCCCCTGCGCGAGCGCAAGTCCGACATCCCACTCCTCATCCACCATTACCTGAAACATTTCAACCAGCAGAAGGGGAAATCGATCGCCGGCATCAGCGACGCCGCGGTGGAGATTCTCTGCAATTACCAGTGGCCGGGCAACATCCGCGAGCTGGCGAATTTCATGGAGCGCATGGTGGTACTGAGCCCCAACAAAACCCTGAGCCCGCGCGACCTGCCGGAGAAGGTGCTGGGCGACGTGCCGCGGGAAACCTGGGAGCCGCTGGTGCAGTCGGAGCCGGACGAGACGCCGGCGGAGTTCATTCGCAAATCCCGCAACCACGCCTATTACATCGGCATGCCCGAGGAAGGGATCAACCTGAAACAGATGGTGGAAGAGTTTGAAAAGGAATTGATCATCGAGGCGCTGGAGAAAACCAACGGCGTGAAGAACCAGGCGGCCACGCTTCTGGGACTGAACCGCACCACCCTGGTAGAAAAAATCAAGAAAATGAACATCCAACGCTGACCCTCTGGCGAGGGAGGCAACGGGCTGACGCTTTTCT
>SMVT01000080.1 GCA_004357365.1 Nitrospina sp. | reverse complement strand
CTCCCGCCAAATTCATCAACCTCATCGAAAAATATCTGAACCCCCTCCAGAAATAATCCAAGGAGACTGTTGAACGTGTTCCACTCCCGTTTCAGAAAAACGGCCCGGCAGAGGGTGTTTGGGCGGCTTCGTCCTTCCCTTAAAACCTTCCTTTCAGGATTTCTAGTGGTGTTCGCAGTTCTCGGGGCCGGGTCTCCGGGGTACGGTTTTGAATCATTCGAGAAATTTGAGCAATCCAAAAAGCAGAGTTTGGCGCTTCGACTGGAAGCCATGCCCGGCAAGGATCGGGTGCATTCGGGAGAAACCTTCCGGCTGTACGTGGTGGCGATTCTGGAAAAAGGGTGGCATCTGTACTCTCTCGAAAAACAATCGGAGGATGAGACGATCGCCACCCGGATCGAGCTGAAGGCAACGGCCTTTCATCCACAAGGCGGCTGGCAGGAATCCCCGCCCAATCTGGTCCGTGACGAAATCATGCAGAAAGTCATGAAGACCCATTCCGGCCGGGTCGAATTCACCCACCTGTTCTCGGTTCCCGAGGGATTACCGCCGGGGGTGTACCCCCTTTCCGGAATCCTGCATTTCCGCATCTGCGACAACCGCATTTGCACCCTGCCCAGGCAAATGCCGTTTCAAACCCGTGTTATAGTGAAAGCGGGCGAATCCGGCTGATCCGCGGGCCCCCACCCCAAACAATCCATTATTAATCGTACCGTCATGCAGGTGATCACCACACATTTCAGCGCCGATTTTGATTGCATGGCCGCCATGGTGGCCGCGCAGAAACTGTACCCGGAAGCCCGTATGGTGTTTTCCGGGTCGATGGAAAAGCCGCTCCAGAACTACCTGAGGGCGGCCAACCCCACCTTTTCGTTTTCCCGGGTGAAGGACGTGGACCTGGATCAGGTCACCCGTCTGATCGTGGTCGACACCCAGGACCCCGAGCGCATCGGCCTTTTTAAAACCCTGCTGAACAAAGACGGTGTCGAGGTCCATGTTTACGATCATCATCTCGACGTGGCGAATCCCCTGAAGGCCGATCGGTCGGTCATCAAAAAACGCGGTTCCTCCACCACCATTCTGTGCGAGGAGTTGGCCGAGCGCGGGATCGAGCTGTCTCCCGAGGAGAGCACCCTGATGGCGTTGGGCGTTTATCAGGACACCCATTCGCTGATTTCCATTGCCACCACCCCGGAGGATTTCCAAACCGTCGGCCGCCTGGTGGCGATGGGCGCCGACCTGAACATCGTCGCCGAGTTTGTCGAACCGCGTTTGAACCAGGAACAACTGGGGGTGATGAACGCGTTGATCCAAAGCCTGGAAATCCACAATTTTAACGGCGTGGACGTGGCGTTGTGTACGGCCACTGTGGATTATTACGTCGGCGACCTGGCGGTGGTGGTGTCCCGGCTGATGGGACTGGAAAACCTGAACGCCGCGTTTGCCCTGATCCGTCTCGACACCCGGGTGTACCTGATCGGCCGCGGCCGGACGGACGAAATCAACGTTGCCCATATATTGCGCGAATTCGGCGGCGGCGGGCATGCCAACGCCGCGGCCGCCAGCACCCGCGACCTCACCCTGGTCCAGGCGCGGGAAAAACTCATGGCCGTTTTGAACGAGAAGGTGGAACCGCTCCAGCGCATCCGGGAGGTCATGCACCATCCGGTAATTTCCGTGAACGCCGGCGACACTCTGGAACAGACGGAAAAAATGATGACCCGCTTCAACCTCAACACGCTTCCGGTGATGTCCGGCAAGAAACCGGTCGGTATCATCACCCGCCAGATCGTGGAGAAAGCCCTGCACCACAAGCTGGCCCGGGAAAAAGCCGGGGAGATGATGATCCACGAGTTTTCCGTCACCACGCCGGAGGCTTATTTCAAAACCGTCATCCCGACTATCATTGAGGACAAGCAGAAGGTGGTGCCGGTGGTGAACCCCAACAACGGCCATCTGGTGGGCATCGTGAGCCGGGGCGATCTGTTGCGGATTCTGCATCGGGACCTGACGCCGTATGCGGCCGGTTCCTACGCGCCGCTTCTGGAGCGCGGCCAGGGTGACGCCAAGCGGATCAAAAGCCTGATGGTGGAAAGGCTCCCCAAGGACATCATGTCCCTCCTGAACACCATCGCCGAATCGGCGGATCGCATGGGCGTGTCGGCTTATGTGGTGGGGGGATTCGTGCGCGATCTGCTCCTCCGCATCGGCAACCTCGACATGGACATCGTGATCGAAGGCGACGGCATCAAATTTTCCCGGGGTTTGGGAAAAGAACTGAACGCCAAGGTGGTGAGCCACCAGAAATTCGGAACCGCCGTGGTCTGCCTGCCCGACGGGTTCAAGGTGGACGTGGCGACGGCGCGGACGGAATACTACAAGCATCCGGCGGCTCTGCCGACGGTGGAGGTGAGTTCCATCAAGTCCGACCTGTTCCGCCGGGATTTCACCTTCAACAGCCTGGCGCTCAGGCTCAACGGCAAGGATGCCTTCACCCTGCTCGACTTTTTCAACGGCCAGCGGGATTTGAAGGACAAGGTGGTGCGGGTGCTCCACAACCTGAGTTTTATCGAAGACCCCTCCCGCGCCTTCCGGGCGGTCCGTTTCGAGCAACGGCTGGGGTTCCGCATTGGCCGCCAGACCGAGGCGTTCATCAAGCACGCGGTGAAGAAAAAATTCATCGAGAAGCTGAGCGGCGCGCGGCTCTACAACGAACTGGTTCTGATTTTAAAGGAACCCCATCCGCTGAATTGCCTGCGGCGGATGAAAGAGCTGGACCTGCTCCAGACCATCCATCCGCGGGTGCTCAGGCACAAGGTGGATTTTGATCGGATCGAACGGGTGCAGGAGGTGTTTTCCCTGTCGCGGATCGTGCATCTCGTGCAGGAGTGCGAAAATGGGTACGTGTTCCTGCTGGCCATGCTGTTTACGCTGGACGGACGTGAGGTTTCGCGGGCCGCCACGCGGCTCAGCCTGTCGCCGAAAATGCGGCGGCGGATTCGCGCAGACCTGGACCACTGTAAATCGCGCCTCAAATCGTTCAAGCGGAAATCCAAATTTCAACCCAGCGACATTTACAATCTGCTGGATGATCTTTCGTCCGAAGCGGTGCTGTTGCTGATGGCGACTTCCGGAAGCGAGAAGATCAACAAAAATATCCTGCTGTATCTGACCGAGTACCACGAATCGGCCCAACTGGCGCTGACCGGGAACGATTTGATCCATATGGGCATCCAGCCGGGCCCGGTGTTCAAGACGGTGTTTCAAACCCTGCGCGATGCCCGCATCAACGGCCTCATCCACTCCCGGGAGGAAGAGGTGCAACTGGTGCAGAACCGTTTTCTGGGAGCGTAAGTCCCCGTTCCGTTTCCATTTGTTGAAAACCCCAGGAGGTCTCCGCCACTCATGCCGAGTTTCCAGAATGCGCTTGACCGGTGGTTCAAAATCAGCGAGAACGGGAGCACGGTGGGCACCGAGATGCGGGTCCGGCAGGCGCACGGGTGCATGTATGTAATCGCCCTGCTGTTCATCCTGCCATATGGGACGCTTTGATCCGGCGCTTAAAAATATCCTGCCAACCTGTGATATACTTGCCTCCACTTACCCGATTTTATTAAGAAATAGTCAGGCGCGTTTAGCGGCCGGGTCTATAACAGAAGGATGGAACTGTGGCCAGTGTCGAATATTTGATTCAACAGTTTCTGAGTCCGGACAAACGCAGTCTGGACCTCAGCAATTATAACCTGGGAGACAAGGGCGCGCGCGAAGTCACCCAGTCCCCCCAACTGAAGCGCGGCAAACTGCGGTCGTTGCGTTTGCCCAACAACAATATCAGCGATGAAGGGGTGAAGGATATCGCCAACTGCGAATATTTCAAGAACCTGACCGAGCTCGACCTGTACGGCAACGTCATCAGCGACGACGGGGTGAAGGCCATCGCCTCCTCTCCCCATTTTACCCGGCTGAAAAAGCTGGGGCTCTATGGAAATCTTATCGAGGACGAAGGGGCGATCGCCATTGCCGAATCCGAGATCCTGACCAAAGTCACCCATCTGTACATCAGCTCCAACCGGGTGCGGCGCGAAGGGATCGAGGCATTAAAAAAGGCCAAATGCCGGACCCGTCTCTGCCACTTGTATGTGGACGACATGGACGAGTTCGAATATGAAGATGCTTTGGATGAAGATGACGAGGATTAACCGTTGACCCGTCCCCTGAAATTTTTATGTTCCTGCCTGTTGATGGCGGCCTTGATGGCGGGATTCCCGGTGGCAGGTGTGCAGGCGCAGTTCTTCGATCAGAAGGACGTCTTCGACCAGACGGATTTGGATTACGAAAAAATATTCGGTGAGGGGCTCTCCGCCAACGGAAAGACTTTAAACCTGTCCGGGAAAAAAATCGGTGACGAGGGGTTGGAACTTTTGCTCACCAAGGATTTCCTCAAGAAAGTGACCAAACTGGACCTGCGCTACAACAAAATATCGGAAAAAGGCGCCCGCTTGATGGCCCAATCCAAATTCTTCGGCCAACTCAGGTCGCTGGAGTTGAAACACAATTATCTGCTGGACAACGGCACCGTGGCGCTAGCGGAATCGGAGGCGTTTTCCAAACTCGAAAAACTGAGTCTGGGCTGGAACGAGGTGCGGGATGCCGGGGGCCTGGCGTTTGCCAAGACCAAAACCTTCCCCAAATTGAGGAAGCTGGACCTGCGTGGCAACTTTCTCGCCAGCAAGACCAAGGACACCCTCAGAAAAGAGCTGGCTCACTTCAAATCGTTGAAGTTGTTTTGATGGATGAGATTTCAGAAGTTCAGATTTTGATGATGCCCGAGTCTTCGTCGAACACGTATTTTTCCCCCTCGGGGGCGCGGAAGGTGATCTCCTTGACCTCCCAAATATGTTTCTTTTTCACGTCCGCTTCGGCCGCATGAAACCGGCCATTTTCCTCGCGTTGCAATAACAGGAATTTGTTGGAATCGTTGCACACGATCTGCCACTCCTTGAAGTCGCTTTGGACGATCCCTTGGTCGTAATCGATATCGATGATGTTCATTGCCGCTTCACTCCAGATTGAAGACCACTCGGTATGGTTTAAGATTCAATAATGGTGCATGTCCTCCGCCAGCGCTCTCGCTTTGGCCAGGGCGTGGCCCTTGGTCGGCTGGGGTGGATTATTGATGGCCATTTTAGCAAAAGCCACCAGCAGATCCGTTTCCTCGTTGATCGTTTCGCCTTTTTTCTTTAGAAATTCCTGAAGCTCCGATTCCTTCACCACGATGGGCTGGCCCGCCGGGAATGAGGCTGTCTTTTTATGATCCGGCGACGGATCGCCGGTCGGGCCGGTGATGTCCCGCTCGATTCTAATTTCCGGAAGGATCCCGTGGGTGGAGATGTCGATGCCCGAAGGCGTGTAATATTTGGACGTGGTGAGGCGCATGCCGGACCCGTCGCTCATGCGGAAAATGGTCTGGACCGATCCCTTGCCGTAAGAGTGTTCTCCCAGGATCAGCGCCTTACCGGTATCTTTGAGGGAGCCCGCGACAATTTCCGAGGCGCTGGCGCTGTGGTTGTTGATCAACACCGCCAGCGGTTTTTTGTTCCAGCGCTCGTCGTACAGGGATTCGTAGGTTTGCTTGTCGTCCCGGTCCCGCCCCTGCGTGTAAACGATCAACTGCCCCTCCTCGAGGAAGTGGCTGGCCACTTTGACGGATTGGCTCAGCAGACCGCCGGGGTTGTTGCGCAAGTCCAGAATGAGCGCCTGGATATCGTCCCGTTTTCCCTGTTCGAGGGCCTCTTCCAGCTGGTCGTTGGTTTGCTTGGAAAAACTGGTGATGCGGATGTAACCCGTGCGGTCCCCCAGGTTTTTATATTGAACCGTTTCGATGGAGATGATTTCACGCGTCAGTGTGATCAACTGGATCACCTTGGTGGAGGGCCGGTAGACATCGATGTCCACCTGGGTGTTGGGGTAGCCCCGGAGTTTTGCCGCCAGCTCCTGAATCCGCATGCCCTTCACTTCCTGCCCGTCCACCCGCGTGATGATGTCCTCGGCGAGGATATCCGCCCGGTCCGAGGGGGAGTTTTTGATGACCCGCACCACAGTCAACTTGTTGTCCACCAGGGTGATGACCATGCCCACCCCTCCGTACTGGCCCTCGGTGTCCCGCATGGACGCCTCAAATTCCTCCGGGTTCATATAAACCGAATAGGGGTCCAGAGAGTTCATCAGGCCGAGGATGCTCGCCGACTCCAGGTCCTTCTTGGACACCTCGCCCTGGAATTCGCGGTGAAGGAACTCGAAAACGCCGCGCAGGGCCTGCAGATTTTCATTTTTGTTGAAGGTCAACCGGTAGCTGTAGCGCTTGCCGTTTTTCTCCAGAACCTGCCCGGAATAGACGGGAGACACAGAAAGTTTTTTCTTTTCCACCTGGCCGATCATTTCGGCAATCGCCGCGGTGAACAGTTTTTTGTAATCGGGCGGGTATACATAATTGCCGGCCACCAGTTGCAACACTTCCTCGAATATATCCAGATCGTTGTTGAAAAATCCGGCGTGGGCGGAGGGGGCCTGGAACGGTCCGCTGGATTGAAACCCCAACGGGTGGGTCCAAAGCAACGTGAGAAGAACGAGGGTCATCCCCCATAATAATTTTTGGCGGCGGATCGGGCGCATCATATTCAGGGTTGCGGGTTGAGAATCGAGTTAAAAATAACTTCCAGATTGTCCGTCATCTGGTCGACATTGCCTCCGGAAATACTCGGAGTTACTCTGAGAGTTTTGTTGATGATCACCGTCGGCGTTTCCTGGCCCTGGTACTTTTCCCACAGGGCCAACGACCGCTGCACCTTGGCCTGGATGCTAGCCGACTGCATGCCTTCAATCATTTCCTTTTCGATGCCGTAATCCCGGGCCAGAAGTTTGATGACCCGCGGCTGGAAGATGTTGATATTCAACTGGAAATTGGTGTCGAACAACTCCTGGGTGAATTTCTTTTCCACTCCCTGCTCGTCGGAAATGTAAAACGCCATCGCCGGATAAGGGTTTTGCTGGCCCCAGTAAATGGGAGATTTCCGGTGCAGGAGTTTTCCCTTGAATTTCTTATGGAGCCGTTGGGATGTTTTCAGAAAATCGTAGCAATGGCCGCAGGAGTAATTGAAGAACTCCAGCATTTCGATTTGCCGGGCCCCTTTGAGGCCGTCGGCTTTGCCCACCAGTTGGTACCTGCCCTCGATTCCGGGCACTTTATCCAATTTGACCTTCGGGGCATGACCCTCTTCGGCGAACCCGCCGGGGGGGATTAAAAACATACAGGCAACCATTAATGCGGTGGCGTATTTCATGAGCTCTCCCAATAAAATTGGTGATCTACCTATTATATGAAAAAAGTGGGCTTCTGCGCTATCTCTTCTGCAGGAAAAATTAATGGCGGATTCGGGGCCAATACCGGCTGAAATTGAATTTCGGGCTATGTTTTTTGACGTGGCACCGTCCGCAGGCCGCGTTGGCCTCCTTCGCGAATCCCCCTTGCGGGTTTTGGGAATGCGCCAGGCGCGTCCCGTGGCACATTTCGCATTGCACGTTTTTAAGTTCCGGCGTATCGATTTCGCTGATGAACCCGCCCGGTTGTCCGAAGCCGGTGGTGTGGCAGACCAGGCACTCCGGATCGAACGATTTGTTGACTTCCTGCAGGGCCTGATAAGCCCGGCCATGGCCGGATTGCGACCAGATGGCATGTTCCTGCGCGTGACAGGTCAGGCAGGTCTGCTCTGTCGCGAACACCCGGTTGTGTTTTTTCTTGCGCTTGGCGGCCAGCGTCGCCATGAACAGCTCTTCGACTTCAGCGTTGTAGGCGTCATACAACTGCGTCATTTCCGGGTCCATCGGCGCTTTCGACCCCAGCCGGACCATTTTCTGCTGATAGGTTTTCCCGCCGTCTTTATGGATGCGAACCCTGAGCTCCCCCATTTTCTGCCCCAGCGGGCCGGGCTGAACGAAAATTTTTCCTTCCCTGTTTACCGGAACCATATCGATCACATCGCCGTCTTTTTCGATGTGGCCGTTGATGACCACGTCCACGCCGGGCACATCCAGGAACGTCAATCCCTTTTCCCGGGTCATGTGGGTGAGGACCACTACCAGATCCGGCGTCTCACTGTGACGGGCTTTTGCCAGTTGCGCCTGCAATGCCGCCCGGGGATCGCTCAGCGATACGTTGGAATCGGACGAGGTATAAAAAAGATCCGGATCGGCCACCGCGGTGATGAATACCCTTAAGCCGTTGTCCAGAACCTTGGTCCGGGAAGCGGCGAGGGTGAGTCCTTCCAATTGCAGGTTGGCCGCCACCCACGGGATGTTTTGGATGCCGCTGAGAAACCGGTTGCCGTACAGCAGGTCCTTGTCGCCCAGGGTCACGGCGTCGTAGTTCATTTTCGCCAGGGCCTGCATCAGAGTGCGCGCCTTGAGTTTGCCCTGCCGGGTGGATTCCTTGAAGTTGTCTCCGAGATCGACAAGCAGTGTGTTGGGCTCCCGGAGGAGCACCTGCTTCAGGTAACCCATCCGGCGTTCGATGCCGCCCTGGTCCTCCTCCTGGTCGCACCCACAGGGCTTGAGCTCGCCGAGGACGTTTCCCGAATAGACGATCAAAAGGTCTCCGGACCGGGATTCGGTGGACTCGGGAAGTGCGGTACAGCCCATCAGTAGAGCGATTATCAGGCCGGCGGCTGTCCGGAAGGCGTTCCTGGTTTTGTGGAGCGGGCGCAAGGGGGCGGTCCTTTCGAAGTTAGGAGTAAAACCCTGAGTTAATGATTTTACAACAAGGCCCAGTCGTTGGGAAATGAAAGAGGTCCCGGAAAACGGCGGATTTCCCGGCGATCGGTTTCTTTTCCAAGGGAAAGCAGTTAGTATGGATGAAAAGCGGAACACTATTCCCAACCGTATTTTCCTGACGAGGACCATGACCGCCCGCAAATCCGAAATTCACATGCACTCCATCTTTTCCGACGGCGAATTTGCACCCGCGGAATTGATCGGCATCGGCAAGCAAAACGGCGTGGGCATCATGGCGCTCACCGATCACGATACCTTTGCGGGCCTGCCGGAGTTCATGGATGCCGCGAAGGATTCCGGCATATTCGCGTTTCCCGGCATCGAAATCACCGTGCAGTACCGCAATTTCAACCTGCACCTGTTGTCCTACTTCAAATCGCTGGAGTCCGTTCTGCCGGCATTGTGGAACCGTGTCGAAAAAATGAAAGAAGCCCGCGAAGAGCGCATGCATGAATTGATCGCAAAGATCAATGAAGTGATTCCGGAGCGGTTCCGGGGTGCTGTCACCTTCGACAACGTGAAGAAGGCGTCGGAAGGCGTGCTGGCGCGGCCGCATCTGGCGCGCGAGATGGTCCGGCTGGGAATCGTCAAAACCACCAACGTGGCGTTCGACAAATACCTGGTCAAATACAATATCGAAAAGGAAAACCTGCAGATCGCAGAAGCCCTGAGCATGGTGCGCGAAAGCCATGGAGTGCCGGTCATCGCGCATCCCGGCGAGCGAACCTACTCATTGTACAATCCGGAAAAGGGCAGAAAACAGGAAGACGTGCCGGGGATGATGGAGGAATTAAAGGCCCAAGGCCTGCTCGGTCTGGAATGCATCTACCCCCGCCACGAAAAAACCGGCAAGGTGCAATACTTCCTCGACCTCGCTGACGAGTACGGCATGATCCCCACCGGCAGCCGGGATTTCCACGGCTTCACCACCTACCAGACGACGGATCTGCTGGGCACCACCAAAATGGACGACTCGTTCCTCCCGCGCTTTCAGGAAGTCTGGAACTCCTCCCCCTAGCCTGTCGAGGCCTGACAAAAAATATTGACTGGATAACAGGATAAAATCTGAAAAATCCGGATTTTGTAGTTGCTCGATGAATATGTCTTGTCATTCTGCGTGGAATGGAATGGAGCGAAGAATCTGGGTTTTGAGTCCCCCCTTCTTGAAGGGGGCCGGGGGGATTTGAGGTTTTCCCTGCGCCTCCTGCGGCGCTAAATCACCCCAACCCCTCTTTAAAAAGAGGGG
>SMVT01000079.1 GCA_004357365.1 Nitrospina sp. | reverse complement strand
CCCGTCCCCTGCACCACACCACGGCGGTTTCGGCTCATGGCAGAATCTATGTGGTCGGCGGATTTTCATCGGGCGCGTGGACGCCGGTGAACACCGTCTACGCTTACGACGCGGCTGAAAATAAATGGAGGCAACAGGCGTCGATGCCGACCGAACGCGGCGCACTGGCGGCGGGGGTCCTTGACGGCCAAATCTACGCGGTGGGCGGCGCGCTTAAAAAATTTTTCCGCCTGGTAAACACCAACGCTCATGAAGTGTACGACCCCAAAACCGATACCTGGAAAGCACTGGCGCCCATCCCCACCCCGCGCGACCATCTCACCGTCTCCGTGGCAAATGGTCTGCTGTATGCCATCGGCGGGCGCGTCAACGTCAACTACAATAATAATCTCAATGCCCATGAAGCCTATGATCCCAACACCAACCAATGGCAAACGCTGGCCCCTCTGCCTACGGCGCGTTCCGGCATCACTTCGCAATATATAAAAGGCAGGATTTTCGTGTTCGGCGGCGAGTCGGGCAAGGGTACGTTCAACGAAAACGAAGCGTACGATCCGAACACGAATCAATGGACCGCCATGCCGCCCATGCCGAAATCCTGCCACGGCCTCGGCTCGGCCGTAGTGAACGGCACCATTCATCTCTTGAACGGCGGCCCCCGCCCCGGTGGCGGCGGCAGTACCTACCACCAGGTGTTCACACCCCAATAAATTTTACCGGCAGTTGGATTCGACGATTTCGTGCGGATTGGCGACGGTTTTGCACAGGTAGGATTCTTCTTCCCCTTCTTTCAGCGATGTCTGTTCGGCAGGCAGGGAATAGACGGTGACTTCGCTGTGAAGGGCGTGCGCGGCGTTTCGGGCGGCGGTCTTATTGATGCGGGCGAATTTCCGCGGCATGCCCCGCCAGCCGATCAATACTTTATGATCCTCGAATTTTACCCACGCCACCTCCGGCACGCCGTGCAGGTAGGTCAACGCCTCGGCCATTATCCTCCACGGCGGACGCTTCTCCTGCGCTTCCGCGTTGACGGGCAACCCGAAGATCAGCATCAGGGCAACGACCATCCCAGCCTTTCGATTCATAGAGTCCTCCCCAAAAATTCAGTCAAACTCGCGGTGGCTGTTTTGGCGTGTTTGCCGAGATCAATCATGCTTTTCAGGTCGCCGGGATGGGTGAGGATATGCCACCCGGCTTTCAGTTTCGACACCTCGCCGTAGGCCTCTACCAGATGGGAGCAATCGATCAATTCCTGATCGGCGGTATCGGTAATGGCCCTCACGGAGGCAAAGGGAAGGTTGCGGGCTTGAGTTTCCTCCGCCAGAGCGAAGGTTTCCATATCCACCGCCACGGCGGAGTACTTTTCTCTCAGCGCCTTCTTCTCGGGCGGCGTGGCCACCACTTGGTCGACCGTCAACAACGTCCCGCGGGCCACCTCGGGCATCGTTCCCAATAATTCTCCATCCAATGAATACGATTTCAGGGTTTCGTAATAGACCACTTGATCCGCCACCACCAGATCGCCGACCTTTAAGGACGGGTCCAGCGCCCCGGCATAGCCGATGGAAATTATTCGCTTTAATGTATATTTCCCGGCAATTTCCGCCAGAGCCCGCCGAGCGCGGTCGCACCCCATGCCGGAACGCACCAGGACGATGGGGGCATCCCGCCAGGTCCCGGCGAAGGCGTTGCCGGTTGGCCAGCGCAGGGTGTTCGTAATCCGCATTTCTTTTTTGATGCCGGCGATTTCGTCTTTGATGGCGCCGATGATGGCGATACGCTTTTCCATATTTAAATTGTAACCGTATCCGCTGGACGAAAAATTTTTATTTTAGGCAAAGCCGGGGGCCTGTGCTATGTTTCCCCATCGTTCCCCGGGCGAGGCCCGGCCAGCGTGACGCTGGACCCAACCGAGCCAGGCCCGGAGCATTTTTTTCCCCTCCCCCTTAGGGAGAGGGCTTAGAAACAACACAGATTCTTCGTCATTCCGTTCGTCAGAATGACAGGTAACATCTAATTTGTCATCCTGAGCGCCAGCGAAGGATCTATGTTTGTCCTGATTGCAGTACTTACGCAAAGGTCTCTCTTAAACCGGAAACCCGCGACTTATGCCCAAGGAAAAACAGACCATACCCGTCAACCTCGGCGATCATGTTGAGCTAAGGGTGGAGACCCTCGCCTCCAGCGGCGACGGCCTGTGCCGTCATGAAGGCTACACCCTGTTCGTCCCGACGGGTTTGCCGGGCGACGTCGCCCGGTGCGAGATCGTGAAGACCACGCCGCGTTTCGGTGTGGCGCGTGCGGTCGAATTTTCCAAGAAGTCCGCCGACCGAGTGACGGCGCCCTGCCCCGTGTTTCCGGAATGCGGCGGGTGCAAACTGCAACATCTCGATTACGGCCAACAGATGGCGTTCAAGGTGCAGGTGGTCACCGATGCGCTGGAGCGGATCGGAAAAATCAGCATTTCCGTGCCGATCGAATCGGTCCCCGCGGAGCGCACCCTGCATTACCGCAACAAGGGAAGCTTCGCGCTCAGCCATAAGGGCGGCAAACCGCGCATCGGTTTTTACAAACAGGGCACTCACGAGGTGGTGGACTCCGCCACCTGCGACACCCTGCTGGAGCCAGTCAATACTATTAAAGAATGGGTGCGCGGTTTGATGCAACAGCACCGCCTCTCCATCTACCACGAGAAAAATCACAAGGGCCTGGTGCGCGGACTGGTGGTGCGCCACTCGCCGGAAACCGGGCAGAGCCTGCTCGCCTTCGTCACCACGACGGGAGAGTTCCCGCAGAAATTTACCGAACAACTGCTCAACCGGAAAAGCCTGATCGACCTCGGTATCGTCGGCGTGGTGCGCAATATCAACAACCATAAAACCAACGCGATCTTGGGGGACACAACCAAAACGCTGTGGGGACAGGATTTTCTGACCGACCGGCTGGGCGATTTGGAGTTTCAACTCTCGCTCACTTCGTTCTTTCAGGTGAACCCGTTTCAAACGGTGAAACTGTACGACATCATTAAAGAATGGGTGCTTCAGAAACCGGGTCCGGTGGTGGACGCGTATTGCGGCAACGGCGGCATCAGCCTGTGGCTGGCGAAGTCGGGTGTGGGCGTTACCGGCGTTGATGAATCCGCCGAGTCGGTGGCCGACGCCAAACAAAGCGCACAGCGTAACGATTTCCCCAACTGCCGGTTCGTGCAGGGCACCCTCGAACGGTTTCTGGCCGACCCGGAGTCCATCGGTCCCGCGCAAACCCTGATCGTCGACCCGCCCCGCAAGGGCTGTTCCGAAGAGGTGATTGACGCTATTCCCCAATTGAAGGTCGAACGGTTGATTTACGTGTCGTGCAACCCCGCCACCCTGGCGCGTGACCTCGCCCGGTTATCGGATTATGCGATCCGGGCGATTAAAGTCATCGACATGTTCCCGCAAACCGCCCACGTCGAAACCGCGGTCCTCCTGGAGCGAACTCTGTCACCCTGAACCTGCCGAAGGGGGGACAGGATAACAGGATAAAAGAAAAACACAGATTCTTCATCGCTAATGCTCCTCAGAATGACAAGGCTTGTTTTCTCTGCGGCCTCTGCGTTCTCTACGGTAAAACGATGAGTGAAGTTTAAAACCCCGCCTGTTTGGGGGTGCGGGGGAAGGGAATAACGTCGCGGATGTTTTCGATGCCGGTGGTGAACTGCACCAGACGCTCGAACCCGAGGCCGAAACCGGAATGCGGGGCAGAACCGTAGCGGCGTAGATCGAGATACCACCCGTACTCTTCGGGGTCGAGTCCCTTTTGCCGGATGCGTTGCGTCAGCGTGTCATAGTCATCCTCGCGCTGACTGCCGCCGATGATCTCACCCAACCGCGGCAACAACACATCCATGGCGCGCACGGTTTCGCCGTCCTCGTTGAGTTTCATGTAAAACGGTTTGATGGTTTCCGGATAGTTGAAGAGGATTACCGGTTTCTTGAATACTTTCTCGACCAGATACCGCTCGTGCTCGGCCTGCAGGTTGCATCCCCATTCCACCGAATACTCGAAGGTCTCGCTCGACTTTTCGAGCAGATGAATCGCCTCGGAATACGGCAGGCGTTCGAAGTCGTGGCTCACCACCTGGTTCAACGTTTCGATGAGATGCTTGTCAATGCGCTGGTTGAAAAATTCGAGGTCGCCGGCGCAGTGTTCCAGCACGTCTTTGAAAAGGAATTTAATGAATTCTTCGGCTAACTCCATGTTGTCGTCGAGGTCGCAGAACGCCATCTCCGGCTCCACCATCCAGAACTCGGCAAGATGGCGGCTGGTGTTGGAGTTTTCGGCGCGGAAGGTGGGGCCGAAGGTGTAAACCAGTGACAGCGCCATGGCGTAGATTTCCGCCTCCAGCTGGCCACTCACCGTGAGGCTGGTTTTCTTGCCGAAAAAATCCTGGTTGTAATCGATTTTTCCATCGTTCTTCGGCGGGTCGGCCAGGTTCAGCGTCGTCACCTGGAACATCTCCCCCGCGCCTTCGCAATCGCTGGTGGTGATGATCGGCGTGTGCAGGTGCAGGAACCCGCGATCGTTGAAGAAACGGTGGATGGAATACGAGAGGCGGTTGCGCACGCGCATCACCGCGCCGATGGTGTTGGTGCGGGGCCGCAGGTGGGATATCTCCCGCAAAAACTCCAGCGAGTGAAATTTTTTCTGCAGGGGATAATGTTCCGGATCGGCGGTGCCGTGCACTTTCACCGAAGCCGCCCGCACCTCCACCGACTGGCCTTTGCCCTCCGACACCACCAGGTTACCGTGGACGGACACGCAACTGCCGGTGGTCAACGGCTTGTTCCAGTCCTTGAAGGAGTCGAGGGAATGGTCGGCGATGATCTGGATGTTTTTCAAACAGGAGCCATCGTTGACCTCGATAAACGAAAACCCGCCCTTGGAATCGCGCCGCGTCCGCACCCATCCCTGAACCAGGATGCCTTCGCGTGGCTGGTCTGCCAACAGGTCTTTGACTCGATCGCGTTTTTGTTTCGCCACTTCGTATCCACTCCCTTCAAAACGTTGCGCCGGGTGTGCCGACGGTGACTACTATAAGCCTTTTTTCAATTCCTTGGGAAGGACAAATTTTCCCGGCCCCGGTCACCCAGAACCGGCATTGACAAGTCCGGGCTTTTTCGATATTTTAAACGGGCATTACCGTTCGGACTGAAAAAACTCTTTTATTTTTAATCATTTATAAGCGGGCCGGAACCCGATGGGAATCGCGCATGTATGTTTTGAGTAATCTGCTTCAGGCGGTGGCGGTGATCCTGGACATTGTCCTGACGATCTATATGTGGGTCATCATCGTCCGGGCGTTGCTGTCCTGGGTCAACCCCGACCCGTATAATCCGATCGTTCAGTTTTTACACAGCATCACCGAGCCGGTGCTCTATCGCGTGCGGAAAGCGTTGCCGATGCCGGGGATGGGGCTGGACCTGTCGCCCATCATCGTCCTGCTGGCGATAATTTTTATGCAGAGCTTTCTGGTTCAGTCCCTGAAAACGGCAGCCCTGAACCTGCAGTGACCCATGAGACTCGACTACGACAGCATCCTGCAACAAACCTTTAAGAAATCCCTGCGCGGGTACAGCAAGGAGGAGGTTCGGGACTTTCTCCAGCTGGTGGCGAACGATTTCAAGGATATGAAACGGGATCTCAAACGCCTGCAGGAAGCGCTGGAAGAAAAGGATCGGAGGATTCGGGAACTGACCGCGGAAAACACCGCCGGGAAAACCCGGCAGGCTTCCAATCAGGAAAACTGGCGTGCATCCTTGCAGGAAAAAGCCCGGCAATTCGTGAACCAGGCACGCAGTCAGGCTGACCGTCACAAACAGAAAGTCGAAGCCGAAGTCAGCCACCTGCAGGAAGATATTCGCCGCCTGAAAAAAGAAAAACAGCACTTAACCGACAACCTCAAAACCGCCGCCCCAGCGGTCACCCACTCGCGAACCAAATAGAGGCTGGCTCGGCCGGGTTCATGACCATTCAAATCAAATCATGCAAGGAAGGCATCCAGTTTGCGGCGGCCATCCAGCCGCGGGCGTCGCAGAATAAAATTCTCGGAATTCACAACCATTGCCTGAAAATCAAACTGACCTCACCGCCAGTGGACGGCGCGGCCAATCAGACCTGCATCCGGTTTCTGGCGAAAGCGTTCGGCATCGCCCCATCGCGCATTGCCATCGTGCGGGGAAAAACCAGCCGCAATAAAACCATTCAGTTTCAGGCGATGGATGAACAAACGTTTTTAAAAAAACTCGCGTCCCTGACATCCAATACGGGTTGAGAAAGTAAAACCCCACATGTTTAAAACCATCGAATACATCGACGGCGTGGTGCGGATGATCGACCAGACCCGCCTGCCTAATGAAAAGGTGTTCGTCGACTGCAAAACAGTCGAGGACGTCGGCCGCGCCATAAAGACCATGGTCATTCGCGGCGCGCCAGCCATCGGGGTGGCGGCGGCCATGGGCATCAGCCTCGCGGCGGATGCCATCGATGCACCGGACTTCGATGCGTTTGACCGGGAGTTGGAGCAAAAATGCGAAGCGCTGGGACAGGCGCGGCCCACCGCCGTCAACCTCGCCTGGGCCATCGCCCGCATGCTGCGCGTCGCCCGTGAAAACCGCGGGTTGAGCCTCCCCGGTCTGAAACAGCGCCTGAAGGAGGAAGCCCTGTTAATTTACGAGGAGGACATCTCCGCCAACAAAGCGATGGGCAACCACGGCCAGACCTTGATCGAAAACGGCCAGACGGTGCTCACCCATTGCAACGCCGGAGCGCTGGCCACCGCCGGGTTCGGCACCGCGCTGGGGGTGATCCGCGCGGCGGTGAACGCGGGGAAAAATATCAAAGTGCTGGCCAACGAAACGCGGCCGTTTCTGCAGGGCGCACGGCTGACCGCCTGGGAGTTGAAGGAGGAAAACATTCCGGTCAAGCTCATCACCGATGGCATGTCCGGGTTTTTCATGCGCAAGGGCGACATCGATACGGTGCTGGTGGGCGCGGACCGCATCGCGGCTAACGGCGATGTTGCCAACAAGATCGGCACCTACATGGTGGCGGTGCTCGCGCAGAAACACAACATTCCTTTTTATGTGGCGGCGCCGGTATCGACACTCGATCTGTCTCTGGCCACCGGGGACACCATTCCCATCGAAGAGCGTAGTACCGAGGAGGTGGTGACGTTCAACAACCAACGCATCGCTCCGGAGAATATCGAAGTGGCGCACCCGGCGTTCGACATCACCCCGAACGAGCTGGTCACCGCCATCATCACCGAAAACGGCATCGCGCGGCCGCCTTATACCGAAAGCCTCAGACAACTCGCGGGAAAATCATGAAAGAGACTTTTGCCTAAATAGTAGGATCTGTGTTTGACTTTACTCTTCCTCCCCTTACCAAGGGCAGGATCGAGGTGGGGTTGCTTTTTTTAACCGCTCGGTGAATCAATAAACCATAAAAACCAAGGAAAAAATGAGGTTATCATAACCTCCCCTGTTTCCCCTCCTTGGTAAGGAGGGAAAAGAAAAGGCCTCCTCATGAAAGCCATGATCCTGGCGGCGGGCTTCGGCACGCGCCTGCGTCCTCTTACCAACAAGGTTCCGAAACCGATGGTGCCGATTCTGAACCGGCCCATCCTGGAACACACGATCCACCTGCTCCGCACCCACGGCATCTGCGACATCGTCGTCAACCTGCATCACCTGCCGCAAATGATCACCGATTTTTTCGGCGACGGCAAGGAATTTGGCGTGAACCTGCACTGGTCGCACGAGCCGGAAATTCTCGGCACCGCCGGCGGCATCAAGCAGGCGCAACAATGGCTGGACGGTGAATCGTTTCTGGTCATCAACAGCGACGTGGTGGTGGAGATCGATCTCAGCAAGGTGCTTGCGTTTCACAAGGCGAAAGGCTCGGCCCTGACGCTGGTGGTGCGGGAAGGCGACTCGCCGGAGCAGTGCGACCCGATTGAAGTGGACGAGGACGACCGCATTGTCCACATCGTCGGCGCGTCCTCCATGAACATGCCGGACGACACCACGCGGGTGCTGTTCACCGGCATTCAGGTGATGGAGCCGGAAATCTTCGACCGCATCCCGGAGAATAAATTTTACGGCACCACCACCGACGTGTTCCCCGGCATGCTGGCGGACGAACTGCCAATGTTCGTCACCTGGCACCACGGCTACTGGAAAGACATCGGCACGATTCAGAGTTACCTCGACGTGCATCAAGACTTGCTGGACGGACGCATGGAGGGCGGCCTTCCCATCGAGAACAACAATCCGGCCAATGGACATCTCACGCAACCGGTATTAATCGGGAAAAATTGCCGGATCGCCGACACCGCCAAGATTGGTCCCTACGCCGTTTTGGGAGACAACTGTACCGTCGGCGACCACGCCGTCATCGAACATTCCATCTGCTGGAACGACGTGACGCTCGGAAAAGGAAGCCACCTCCGCCAATCGGTCCTGGGAAATGGTGTAACCGTGAAAGATAAAGAAACCCTCGATAAAAAAACCCTGTCCCAATAAAAAACCCCGCCGGTTTTGAAACCGGCGGGGTTTTGTGTGCGCGGAAAAGTTTTACAGCATTTTGTGATTGCTGAGAATCATGGTGCTGACCACCACATTACCTTCCTGGCAGTCGATAATGCGCCGCTGTTCGGGCAGGTCATACCCGTCGACGCGCGCGTACTGGTCGGTGTAACTCTCGACGTTTTTCAGCGTGTTGGATTCCGGGTTGAAATAGAACACTGAATACTTTCGGGTCAAATACTTGTCCTCGGCGTTCTTCACGCTTTCCTCAATGTTGATGGAAAACGAAAAACGGGGAGTTTTGCGGTTGATCTGCTGGATACGTCCGTCCTTCACCCGGTAGAACGAACCCATGCTGTCGCCGCCCATGATGATACTGCGTCCCAGCGGATGCGTACCGTCGTCGCCGAACGTCAGTTTGTACTTGCCGTCGGATTCCTCGAACGAGCGCGGTCCGCGGTGCATGGCGATCGACGCCAGATTCTCCGACGCAAATTCCTTCGCCGCTTTGCCCTGGAGGGTGATTTCGATTTCCTTGGCATTCTTCACGGTAACCGTCCCGGTTTCCTCCTTGCCGTTGATGTTCACGTTGATATCGGCGGTGAATCCCTTGAAGTCGGCATTCCACCGCGCGGTGTTGCCGAACACTTCGCGCAGGATTTCGCGCGCTTTCGGATCGTCCTCCTGCGTGGTTTCGACGTCCTGTTCCTTGGTATAGGTGGCCATAAAGCGAGCTCCTTGATATATGAAAAGATTATTTAGGGTTTGGGTCCAATAACCGGCGCGGACCGGAGACCGGCCGGATGTTTTCTGGAAGCGGTTATTGTATCACAGCGGAGGGGCCGGTGGACTTATTGCCCGCGGTAATAAACGATAATATCGGCCTTTTTCCGGAGGGTCTCGATATACCGCCCGACCAGTTTCTGGGCCTCGGTCATAAACAGATGTTTTTGAATGGATTCCTCCACCTCCTCGAAAGGAGCGTATTCCGAGGGCTTGGTTTCCATCAGCTGGATGATGTGGTAACCGAACTCGGTTTCGACGATGCCGCTGGTCTCGCCGACTTTCAACTGGCTGACAGCCTGGTCGAACTGGGAATCGAACACGCCCTTGTAAATGAAATCGAGGTCCCCGCCCTTGGCGGCGCTTTCTTTGTCATCGGAGTACAGTTTGGCCAGGTCTTCGAATCGGTCCCCGGCCTGGACTTTCGCAACCACTTCGTCGATTTTTTTTCTGGAAGCCACACGGTAAGCGTCGGCTTTTTCCTTCATCTCCTCGTGCGGAGTGTCCTGCACGACTTCAAAGGGAACATACGCGATAAAAATATGTCGCACCCGGAAGGCTTCGGGACGCTTGAAACTTTCATACTTGTCCTCGTAAAACTTTTTGACCTGGGTGTCGGTCACGTGCACTTTCCCCTTGACCCGTTCATCGAGCAGGTTCTTGGCGATGAGGTCCACCTCGATGCCTTTTTTCAGCTCGGCTTCCGAGATGCCGCGTTCTTCCAGGGCCTTTTGAAACTCGTTTTCCGAGCCATAGGATTGCTTGAATTCCTGAAACTCCTTTTCAACCGTGGCCGGAGACACGCCCTGGCCTTTGGTCCGGCCTTCCTGGTACATGAGCTCCCGCACGATTTCCTTTTCGATGATGGCCCCGGCTATTTGGGATTTCTGCCGGGCGTTCAGGTTTTGTCCCATGCGGCGCATATCCAGGTTCAACCGGAAGCGAATGTAGCCGGAGCGCAGTTCGACGCCGTTGACCTTGGCCACCACCCGGGGGATGTTCATGTCCTCGGTGAGGTCCTCGCCGCCCGCAGGAGGCTGCGCCCAGCCGGCAGCGCTGAAGGTCAAACATGAAAGAAAAACAATTCCGAAAATCCAGCCTGAGGGTTTAAACATGCGCGTGACTCCAATAGATAAGAATGGGAACAGCGGGCCTTACCGCCGGTGAATCGTTACAGTTTCCAAAGATACTCGATCAACACCTTGATCTCTTCGTCGGTGAGCACGACTCCCTTGCCGATGATCGTCGCCATAAAGCTTTCCCGCGGTTTGGGTTGGCTTCCACGGTAGCGAAAGTAACGGGCGTTGATGTCCCGGACACCCGCATCATCGGTGGCCCAAACGGCAGCGGGATCCTTCAGCCATTGGCGGAGCCAGTCCTTGCTGTGACGGTGCCGCACGCCCTGCAAACCGGGACACACGGGTGAGAACACCGTCCCGGGGTTGTTGATGTTGTGGCACAGGGCGCAGTTTTTTTTCTTGAATAACTTTTGCCCAACACCCGGATCGGCGAATGAGGGCGCCGGAACCCACCCAACCGCAACCAAAAGCAGAATACATATCACTCGTTGAGGAAATTTCATAGCGTACATTCGAGGTGCAACGGCCCTGCCTTCTACCTCCTATACTTTGCTGTAAGGTTGAGTCCCCAAAGGCTACCACCGTTTCCAGCCGGTTGCAACCGGGCGAAGTTGACTCCTCCCACCGCCCTGTGTGACAATTCTGAAAACCTGTTGCCGGTCTCCCCGATGCCTTTTGTCCGTCCGTGGTCTTCCAAATTCATTCCTTACGCCTGCCTGTTCCTTTCCGGATGGACCAGCCTGACCTATGAGCTAATCTGGATCAAGCAGTTGCGGCTGGTGTTCGGCGGCACCCTGTACGCCATCAGCGCGGTGTTGTGCGCCTTCATGACCGGATTGGCGCTGGGCGCGTGGGGCATTTCCAGATACCTGCAGAGGCCCGGGCGCGAGAACATCAACCTCGTCCGCCTGTACGGCAAGCTGGAGGCGGCCATCGGCCTCTACGCGCTGGCTTTTCCCTTTTTATTGCAGGGGCTGACGGCGGTGTATCCGCACCTGGTCGACCCGGTGTCGGGATCGGATATCACCCGGCACGGCACCGAGTTTATCCTGAGCACATTGCTCATGCTTCCCGCCACCTTCATGATGGGGGCGACTCTGCCCGTGATCGGAAGCTGGTCGATCGGTACCCGAAGCGCGAATATTTTTTCCAACCTGTCGTTTCTGTACGCCCTCAACACCTTCGGTGCGGTGGCCGGCGTTCTGTACACCCAGTTTTTCGCAACCCTGTTTCTGGGCATCCAGGGCACCAACCAGAGCGCGGTGGCTCTGAACGGCCTGGTATTTTTCCTCTGCTGGTTCTGGCAACCCGGAAAAGAGGTTGAGGAACCGGTCTCCAAGCGCAAGAAGGAAACCCCCCTGATCGAGGAAGCGGTCCCATCACGGGGACTCGGCCTGCTGTTGCTGATCGTGTTCGGGTACTCCGGGCTGGTGGCTTTGGCGAGTCAAATTTTGTGGACGCGCGTGCTGGTGTTTCCCCTCGGCAGTTCGCTGTATTCCTTCGCCATCATTCTCGCCACCTTTCTGTTCGGTATCGCGCTGGGCAGTGGGATCGCGGAAAAACTGCTGGGCCAGTCGCGCTGGGTGACCAAGTTCCTGGCGGTGGAGCTGGCCATCGGCCTGTTCTGCCTGCTGATGTTTCCGGTGTTCGATACTCTTACCGAATGGACCTTGAAAGCCGATCAGTTGTTTTACTCGTTGGAGAATACTCCCGGACGCACGTTGATGGTTCGCTCGCTGGCCGCGTTCGTTTTCATGATTTTGCCGACGGTGGGATTCGGCCTCATCTATCCTCTGGCCAATCACATCCATTTCAACCTGTTCGGCAGCGTGACCGGAACGCTCGGTAACAGTTACGCCGTCAATACCACCGGCGGCATTCTGGGAACGGCGCTCACGCCGTTCCTGCTGGTGCCGTTGTGGGGTATCCAGAAAACGCTGTTTATTTTGTATTCGGTGTTGATCGTGTTGGCCCTCGCGGCCTGGGCCTGGCATCGCGGCAACCGCCTCAAGCAGTGGGCGGTCTCCCTGGCTCTGTCTGCCGGAATGATCATCGGCAGTTACGCCGCGTTCACCCCGTCGACGGTGGCGCGGCAACTGGGCAAGCACAACCTGGCCCGGGTGGAAATCAACACCTCGCCCGAGCACCTGAAACTGCTCGACTACAAGGAAGGAAATTTTTCCACCTTGAGCGTGGTGGAGGACAAGCGGTCGGGGGCGCGGACTCTGTACGTCGACGGGTTCAGCACCGCCACCGTATCCCGCTCGGTGGGCGGCAGTGCGTACATGCAGGCCATGGGATTCGTGCCGATGATGCTGCACCCCGACCCGAAGCGGGCGCTGGTGATGTGCTTCGGCACCGGCAACACGCTGGGCACGGTGGCGCGCTTCCCGGGAGTGACGGTGGACGGGGTGGAGATCGACCGCAACGTGCTTTCGCTGGCGCACTGGTTTGCGCCCTGGAACCATGACGTGATCCGCCGGGACAACGTGGATGTGATGGTGCAGGACGCCCGCGGGTTCATCCGCTGGACGGACCGGATGTATGACGTGATCACGCTGGAGCCGATGTCGCCGGTGCAGGCGGGAGTCAACAATCTTTACTCCAAAGAATTTTACGAGCAGTCGCGGCGGCGGTTGAATCCGGGAGGATTGATGATGCAGTGGCTGCCCCTGCACCTGGTGGGACCCACCGATGCGTGGTCCATTGTGAAAACGTTTCAGTCGGTATTCCCCCACACCAGTGTCTGGAACAGTTATCTGACGCGCATTGTGCTTCTGGTGGGATCGAACGAACCGCATGTCCTCGATAAATTCCGCTTCGAGCAACAGATGAGAAATGGCGAGGTGCGGCGCATGGCGGAGGAAATCGGGATTTACAATTTTCTGGATTTCATGGATTTCTATCTGGCCGACGGGCAGTCGCTGGTGCCGCTGTTGGACCACGCTCCGGTCATCACCGACGACCGGCCTGTGCTGGAGCATTCCCCGGCCACGCTGGTGCCGCCGTTGAAACGCGACACCGACGAAACGTTTTTAAATCTACTGCAATTCCGGATGGGACGGTTTCCCCCGGTGCGGGGGATTTCACAGGATGAGGTCTATTTTTTCCAGAGGAATTATGAAATGCGGACGGCCCAGCGCATTTCGATTTTTTCGCAGAGATACCAGGGACCGGGAGCGAAGGCTTTTGCCGGCAAGCAGTACCGGGCGGGACTCGAGCAGGTACAAATCTTCCTCGATAGCCACCAGGGCCCCTTCATCCGGTTGTCGGATTCAGGCTGGCAGTGAACCGCGCCGACCTGCAATCCGATGCGGAAGATTACTTTTTACGGAAAGAGGGCTTTTGGTATCTTTCATCCACGCTGTTTTTGCCTTTGACCGCGTCGGTAAAAATATTGAGAACCATTTTCCCGACGAACAGAAAACCCACAATCAGAAAAAGGTAAAACATACCGTTGACCACCATCGCCACGCCACTGCCGTTTTCCATACCCCACATCTTATTGATGGCTTCGGTGACGCCGGTGATCCAACCCCAGATACCGCTGAAAAACCCACCGACACTGTCCGCCGCGCCGGCCAATTTGCCCTGCGCCTCCTGGGACTCGCCCGCCGTTTCACTGGCGGTGTCCCGTTGCGAGGGATCGCCAGCCCAGACCGGGACGGGATTAAAAAAAACATTAGCGGTTAATGTAAATATAAAAACCGACAAAAAACCCATTACCGTTACCGCGCTTTTACTCCAGTTCTTAACCAAGATAACCTCCTCAAAAAAATTAATCGGTGGGGGGGGGTTACGCCAGGATCATATCCTGGACCTTGCCCAACCCCTTTGCTTTCTTCAATAATTCCTGCCCCTCGGGGCTGATCCCGTTGCCATACACATCCATATATTTCAGGTCGGAGAGCGTCAACGTTTCCGACAAGGCCCGGGCTCCTTCATCCCCCAGCCGGTTTTGCGCCAGATCCAGCGTCGCCAGGTTGGACAGGTAGATCGACTGGGCCAGGGCTTTGGCTCCTTCCGGCCCCACATTATTTTTCCAAAGGTTCAAATACTTCAAATGGGAGAAGTTGGAAGATTCCGCGACCATGCGCGCCCCTTCATCTCCAAGCTGGTTGCGCTCCAGATGCAGTTCCACCAGCCCTTTGATGACCGGCGACTCCGCCAGGGCCCGGAAACCCTCCGGAGTGATTTCGTTGCGCTCCAGATTCAACACCTCAAGCCCCCGGAGCGAATCCTGCCGGGTCACGTATTTCAACCCTTCATCGCCGATATATTTCAGCCTGAGGTCCAGCGAACGGCCATCCTCGGACAACAGTTGGGGGACCAGCTCTTCGACCGGCAGGTCGTTAAAGGGCTTTTTCATCACAGACTCGTTTTCTCCAAACACTTCAAATAAGTGGTTTTTCAGTGTAACACGAAACCTTAAAATCTGACCAGTCTTGATTTATAATCCTTTTAATTTCAAGATGTTATGGCAGTGATACCGGCAGGCGGGTGGGCCGCCGCTGATTTTTGCCGGCTTGCCGGTCGGTTGGCCCGCCCTGCCCTGCCACCGACCGGCCACATGAGCCCTCTTTCAGCCGAGACCATTCCTTAAGGGGGTGATTCGATTTTGTAGTCGCCCCATTTATGGGGCGCCGGCGTGACCCTGGCCGGGCAAGGCCCGGAGCTAATTTTGCCAAAATAGTGGTGCGATCGAAAAGTTGCTTTCGCCAGCCGAGGTTTTAAAATTACCCGTGGCGGTTCGCCACCCGGGCAACGCCCGGAGGAAATTTCTCCTCCCCCTTTGTGAAGGGGGCCGGGGGGATTTTGTCACCCTGAGCATGTTGAAGGGTGACCTAAAAACTCTGCGCTCTCTGCGGTCAATTCTATTCTGGTCTTATCCTTAGCAAGGCACAGTTATGCAAAGGTCTTCTTTCAGCCCGGGGTTGATGTGCCGCACGGAAAGCAACATAATGTCCAATAGGCCGATGAATCGGCCGGTCAACCGCTATGGCAGAAAACCCACAATTCAACTATGGGCCGGAAACCCTTTCGGAAATTTCCTCCCTCAGCATCCGGGCCATCCAGCTGGTGGAGGGCCTGCTGTCCGGCCACCACCGCAGTCCTCATAAAGGCTCCAGCGTCGAATTTGCCGAATACAAGGACTATTCGCCGGGCGACGACATCCGCCATATCGATTGGAAAGTGGTGGGCAAGACGGACAAATACCGCGTCAAGCAGTTCGAGCAATCGACCAATCTGAAATGCACGATTCTGCTCGACGCCAGCGGGTCCATGGCCTACCGGTCGCCGGACCCTAAATCGCCCGGCATGGACAAAATGGATTATGCCCGCACGCTGGTGGCGGCGATGGGATACCTGTTATTAAAGCAGTTTGACGCGGTGGGCCTGACCCAGTTCAACGACGAGGTGGTGGCGCACCTTCCGCCGCGCTCCAAGCCCTCGCATTTTCAGAATATCCTGCACGACCTGCAGGCCATGGAGTTCAAGGGCATCACCCGAATTGAAAAAGTGGTGGGGGATCTGATCGAACGTTTGCCGGGACGGGGCATGCTGGTTCTGGTTTCCGACCTGTTGACGCGGGACGACGATGTGCTCAAAACCCTCAAGATGCTCAAATCCCGCGGACTGGAAGTGATTGTGTTTCACGTCCTGCATCCGGACGAAGTGACCCTGCCGTTTGAAGGCGATTTGATTTTCGAATCGCTGGAAGACGACCCGCCGCTGGGGCTGGACCCGTTCGACGTCCGCCAGCAGTATCAAAAGGCGATTCAGGAGCAGATCACGTTTTACCAAAAGAACTGTTCCACCCTGGGCGTCGATTATCTGTTTCTGGAAACCTCCGCACCGCTGGACCAGGCCCTGCGTTATTACCTGCTCCGCCGGAAAAGTCTGCAGAAGATATGAATTTCAGTTTCACATCCCCCTGGTTCCTGCTGGGCCTTTTGGGTCTGGCGCTCCCGATTTTGATTCATTTGCTGACGCGGCAGCAGCAGACGCGGCTCCGGTTTTCGGCGGTTTATCTGTTGCAACAGGCGCAGAAAAATTCGGTGCGCAAATCCCGGCCCAACAAACTCCTGCTTTTGCTGTTGCGTTGTCTGGCGATCACGTTTTTATGCCTGGCTTTGGCCCACCCCATTCTTTCGTCGGGCGGGCTGGACGACTTTCTCATGTCGCGTCCTTCCGCGAATGTCTTCATCCTGGACGACTCCTACAGCATGTCCGCAACGAGCGACTCCGGCACCCTGTTCCAACGGGCCACCCGGACGCTGTCGGAGTTGATCGAAAAGATGCCCGGCAACCATTCCTTCAGTCTGGTGCTGGCATCGGATCCCGCCCGCATCGTGCAGGACTGGACCACCGACCCGGGCTCCATCCTGAAATGGTTGAACGCGGCGCAGGCGTCTTACCGCACCACCAGCATCGGCAAGGCCGTCATGCAGGCGGCCGATCTGCTGAACGCCGCGCCGCAGGAGGTGAAACGGATTTTCATCCTGACCGATATGGACCAGAACGGCTGGGACCGGGATGAATTCCCCACCGCTTTTGAAGAAGGCAAGTTGTATCCGATTAAAGTCATCGACTTTTCGAAGGTGCAAACAGGTCTCAACCGGGCGCTGGTGCGAAAGGTCAAGCTGAACCAGGAGTTTCTCACCGACCGCCGGATCATCCGCGTGCAGGCCACGATCGTCAACCTGCTGCCGGACCGGGCGATCCCGCAGCTTCCGGTGACGCTGTTCGTCAACGGCAAACGGCAGAGCGAGGGCGTTGTCGATCTGCCGGCACAGGGCGAAGCCACCCATGAGTTTTCGTTTCCATTACTCACCAGCGAACCGGTGTCGGGCGCCGTCGAAATCGGGGAGGACGCCCTGACGGCGGACAACCGGCGTCTGTTCGTCTTCCAGCCCAACCGGAAGATCAGGGTGCTGGTGGTGGACGGCGACCCGCGCGGGGTCGCGCACCAGCACGATTCGTTTTATGTCGAAAAGGCCCTCAACCCCTTTGCTTCGCCGATGTCCGATATCGAGCCCACCGTGTCCACCCTCTCGGAATTTTCGGACCGGGATTTGAAACTCTATTCGGTGATTCTTCTGTGCAACGTCCGGGACCTGGAGATCGGCCTCGAACGGGACCTGGAAAAATTCGTGTTGCGGGGCGGCGCTCTGTTCATCGGCCTGGGCGACCAGGTGGACCCCAAATACTACAACGAAAAACTGGGCCTGCTGTTGCCCGTCACTTTGAAATCCATCAACCAGGTGAGGCTCGAGGACCGGCCGTTCCAACTCCTGTCCCAACCCAGCGAGCATCCGGTTCTAAAAGTGTTCACCCGCGACATGTGGAACGAAATGGGGCGCATTCCCTTCCGGACGCTCTACAGCTTGGAGCCCCGAAGGGGAAGGAAATTCCAGGAACCGATGCACTTCACCAACCGGTTCCCGGCGATGATCGAGTCGGCGTTCGGCGAGGGCAAGGTCGTCCTGTACGTCTCCTCTCTGGACCGGGACTGGAACGCGTTTCCGATTCATCCCACCTTCCTTCCCTGGATGCAGCGCTGGGTGAAGTACCTGGCGCAGAGCCTCGAAAACATTTCGCGGCACGACGTCACGGTGGGCACGCCGCTGGTGCTGGAAGACATCGATCCGCCGCTCCTGGTGGTGGCGCCCGGCGGCAAGGTTTCGATCGCCCGCAAAAACCCGCAATCGCCGCCGGTGTTCGAAGACACCCACCGCCCGGGCGTATACGAACTGTATCAATGGAATG
>SMVT01000078.1 GCA_004357365.1 Nitrospina sp. | reverse complement strand
CTGGAGTTTCCCCCGGGACAACGCCGGGTTCAGCATATTGGAGGCGTCCACGGAACCTTCCGCCGCACCCGCGCCCACCAGCGTATGCAATTCGTCGATGAACAGAATGACGCTCTTATTCTGAATGATTTCCTTCATGATGCCCTTCAGCCGCGCTTCAAACTGGCCGCGGTACTTGGTCCCGGCGATCAACGATCCTAGATCGAGGGAGACCACCCGCTTGTCAAACAGGGTGTCGGGAATTTCGCGTTCGACGATCATTTGAGCCAGACCCTCGACGATCGTGGTTTTGCCCACGCCCGGCTCACCGATCAACACCGGATTGTTCTTGGTCCGGCGGCTGAGAATCTGAATGACTCGTTCAATCTCCTTGCTCCGGCCGATGATGGGATCCAGTTTGCCCGCCAGCGCCATCGCCGTCAAATCGCGGCTGAACTCGTCCAAGGTTGGGGTCTTCCCGGTTTCGCGGGTGGATTCCGTCGGCTCCTTGAACATGTCCACGAGCTTCTCTTTCACGTCGTCAAAATAAGCTCCGAAACTGTTCAACACCCGGCAGGCTACACCTTCCTTCTCCTTGAGCAGGCCCAACAAGAGATGCTCGGTACCGATGTAGTTGTGATTCAGGGAACGCGCTTCCTCGACCGCAAACTCCAGAACCTTTTTGGCCCGCGACGTAAACGGAATGTCGCCAATGACCAGGGAGTTGGAACTCCGCGGCAGATTCTTCTCCAGCTCGGCCTTGATCTGATTCATGTCCGCGCCGGACTTCTGAAGCAACGCGATGGCGATGCCCCCTCCATCTTTGATGACCCCTTGCAAAATATGCTCGGTCCCCAAGTACTCATGTCGGTACAGTTCCGCTTCTTCCCGCGCCAGGATGATGACGCGTCTCGCTCTTTCAGTGAATCGCTTAAACATGATTTAAACTTTCGATAAGAGGGTGCATAGAAGGTGACTAACCTGTTGTTTATTATGAACTCCACACCTCATGAGGGCAGGCAGGCAGAAAGCTCAAATATAATTGGTTCTACAATTAACCATTTTATCAAACCGGACCTATTTTACAAGGGTTTATTTAAAGGGTTTAGGCGGGTCTCAAGCCTTTGTTTTACAAAAACTAATATCGCATGAACAACCGAATAAGGCATAACAGGCGATTGTATCGGTAAATTCCCTAAATATTTGTTTTTATTATGATAATCTCATTCGCCGCTCAAAATCCACTTTTATTTTCTTATTGTAAACCCTCCACTTAAAAATAACCGGCGTCCGGATGAAAACACACCACCGCCGCGGTGGTACTGGGCGGATCGAACTCGTTTGCGGAGGTCAGGGTGATGCCCAGATCCTCGGTCTTCAAAATGTCGTAAATAACTTTATTATTGGTCAAATCCACGAGCGCGGGATAGCCCGGGCTGTAACGTTGGCCCAATTGATCTTTTTTACGGCCGGTCCGCTGGCCCATCAATCCGTGAATATACTCGGCGAAATCCTCCGCCACCCGGTCACCCAGCCCCTGCAGGTAGAGCGCCGACTCGGAGTCATGTTCGGTCTTGAAACCGGCAATAACCGCCTCCATATTCCGGCCCGCCGTGGTGATCTGCAAACCCACCACGTCCATGATGCCCGAGCTTTTTGGATAATAATACTGAGCCACGGAAAACACGTCCTTGCTCCCGTTCTTCCCCTTGCCGATCACCGGGTTCCACCGGATGCGCCCCAGTTCCTTTTCGTGCTCCTCGGGATGGTAAACGATCAATTCGTCGTCTTCCGACTGCGCCGGGAGGATGGCAAACCGCGCCCGGGGGGTGATCCACCGGTTGGCGTCGGCCTTCTGCAACCACTCCTCGCGCAGGTTTTTCAACTGCTCTGCGGTGACGCCTTTTTTCTTCCACGAGGACTGCTTGCCGAATTTCCAGTTGAGGGAGAACAGGCTTTTGGAATCGATGACGTTGGTCAGCTTCTCCAGCTTTAACTCCAACTTATGGATGCCGTAACCGTTCTGCAGAACCTCGTGCTTCTTGAAACTCACCTGGCGCCGGTCGAGGGTCGCCAGCAGTTTTTCCCGGTTCTCTTCGATCCCCTTGGCGCGCTGGTAACTGCGGATGAGCTTCTCCCGGTTGGCGGCCAGCAGTTCTTCCAGCTGATTGCGGTCCATCAGCGCGTTCATCGTATTCACGCCGTCCATGCCGCTTTCGCAGTAAAACACGTTGGACAGGATCTGTTCGGTCCGGTCCTGGCCGTACATCGCGACATACCCGGCATGACGGTCGTTGACCGGCGCGCCGCCGATCAATACCGGAATATTATAATCCTCTTCCTTCAGCATGCGGGCGACGGTGATCATGTGGTTCGAGGTCTGTACCAGCAGGGCGCTCAGACCGATGGCATCGGCGTTTTCCGCCCGCGCGGTTTCGATGAATTTCTCCAGCGGCACCTGCACACCGAGATCAATCGTGCGGTACCCGTAGTTGTCCAAAAGGGTCTTCGCCAGGTCCTTGCCAATGCTGTGTACGTCCTGGTACACGGTGCCGATGACCACCACGCCTTTGTAATTGATGGCGGCTCCCGGCTCGTGGCCGCTGGCGTGACGCATCCACGCCTCGAGAAATCCCATGACGTTGCGCATCACGTCGGCGCTTTTGAGCAGATGCGGCAGGCTCACCTCGCCGCGCCCGAAGCCGTCGCCCAGCTCCCGCATGGTCTTCATCAGGTAATCGCTGATGAAATCCAGGGGCTCATGCCGGTCCAGGATCTCGGCGGCCTGTAAAACGATTTGGTCCCTGTATTCATAGGTCCAGCCGTCTTTCTCCAGCGTCCCGGCGGTCTTCTCCTTGTAACCGTCCATGATCTTGAAGCAGATGCTTTCCTCCAGCGGCAGGTCGGCGTAGTTGTGCTTTTTGGCGACGGCGCCGGTTTTCTTTTGGACCGCCACTTCCTCGAGGCGCTCAAACGCGTCCATGTCGTGCTCGAGGATGATTTTGCGGCCCAGCGCGACATCCTCCGGCGGCAGGCTTTCCACCGGCACGTAGTGGTTGGGATTAAGAATGGCGCAATCCAGTCCCTTCTGCCGCGCCTCGTCGAGGAACACGCTGGTCAGCACTTTGCGCATGTACGGTTTCTGGCCGAGGCCCGCCGTCAGGTTGCCGACGCCGATGCTGGTTTTCAAATCGGGATGAATCGCTTTGATGCGCGGCAGGCTGTTCAACGCCTCCTGGCAGAAGTTCATGCCCTCGATCGATTCACTGCCGATGGGATAGGCGTTGATGTCGATCAGAATCTGATCGGGCGTCACGCCGTATTTCTCTCCGGCCTGTTTGACAATCTCCACCGCCAGGTTGTATTTTTCATCGGCGGTCATGGCGGGACCCTTCGGTCCGTTGACCAGCGCGATGTAAATCGGGTGATGCTCCCGGCTCATGGTGAGCACCGCGTCGAGCTTGCTGACGCCGGGCTGGTATTCCTCCAGGCTAATGGAGTTGACGATCGGCCGACCGGGATAGGTCTCCAGTCCTTTCGCCAGCGCTTCCACCGAAAACGAGTCGATGCACATCGCGCCTTTGAAGTCGCTGGTCACGCCGTGAATCACCTCCGGCAGAACCTTTTCGGTCTCGACGATGTTGCTGTCCATGCACACGTCGATGATTTCCATCCCCAGATCGTCGACCTGCGAATGCGCCACCTCTTCCAGGATTTCCATCTGCACGCCGTCTTCGGTTTCGACCGCGTCGCGCACTTTTTTACTGCCGCGCACGTTGAGCATCTCGCCGATGCGGACCAGTCCTTCGGAACTGTCGAGCGCCACCGCCTCCTGGGGTCCGGAGATGTAAATTTTCGGATCGGTTTCCCGCTTGAGGGGTTTGGCGTCGCGGAATTTTTCGTGCAGGACGCGGATATGATCCGGCCGCGTGCCGCAACAACCGCCGATGATGGACACGCCGTACTCCTTCACGAACGGTTCCATGATTTCGCCCATCTCTTCCGGCTCCAGCTTGTAACAGGTCTGGCCGTCTTCCGACACCGGCTGACCGGCGTTGGGCACGATCGATATGGGATGTTTGCAGAAACGGCTGAGGTGTTTCACCGTGGTTGCCATCTCCGCCGGGCCGACGGTGCAGTTGATGCCGAACACGCTGATGCCCATGCCCGCGACGGCGGTATACGCGGCGTGGATGTCGGTATTGAAGATCTGCATTTTGGAAAACTGGTCGACCGTCACCTGCGCGATGATCGGCAGGCGCTTGCCCTTCTTTTCGAACGCGCGGTTGGCGCCGATGATCGAAGCCTTGAGTTCCAGGAGGTCCTGCTGGGTTTCGAACAACAGCACATCCGCCCCGCCGTCGATCAGGCCCTCCACCTGCACCCGGTTGTTGTCCACCACCACGTTGAACGTGGTCTTCTGCAGATTCGCCTGGGTGCTCGACAACACGTTGTTGGACGGGCCGATGGACCCGGCGACGAACAGGGGGCGTCCGTCGTATTCCGGCAGGCTTTGGTAATGCTCGACCGCCTTGCGCGCCAGGCGGCTGCCCTCGACGTTCAGATGATGAGCGATGGTTTCCAGATGGCCGCCCATCAGCGTCAACCCGTCGGGAACGGTGTGCATGTCCGAGGTGTCGATCTTCGACCAGTCGAATTCCTTGAGGCGCAGGGGGGATGCGCCGAAGGTGTTGGTCTCGATGATGTTCGCGCCCGCCTGCAGGTACTGGAAATGGATGTTCTCCAACTGCTCCGGCCGCGCGAACACCAGCAAATCGGTCAGCATGCGGAACAGCGGCCCGCCGAAGGTGGCGTCGGTCACGTCCAGCGACTGCACCATGGTGCCCATGGCACCGTCCAGGATCAGAATCTGGTTTTTCAGAGCGTCTTCAAAAGTCATCGGTCCTCAATCCGGCTCCCCCCGGCACAAACCGCACTCTCGATAATATTATCAATAAAATCAATAAGTTACAGATATGGGAGAAGTGGGTGGGAATGTTTTCCGCTATCCGTGGTTTCTATTATATAAAATAAGCGGACGTTATGCATCTATCACAATCACCGCCCCAAACGTATCGGAAGGAGTCCATCATGAACGGTCGGCCCAGTCATCAATCCCCTGTTAAAAACATCCCGGCCCGGAGTGGCGCATTTTACTTTTTTCTTTGGGTTTGGATGCTTTTCCTGGACAGCGGTTGCGGCTGGGCCGGAGATGTTTCCAAATTGAAATTGAATGTCCCGGACGATATCCGCCTGACGGTGTTCGCGGATAATGTTCCCAAGGCCCGCCACATGGCGTTCGACGACCAAGGCATCCTGTTCCTGAGCCGGGCGCGCGACGGCAAAGTGGTCGCCCTGCCGGATGACAATCAAGACGGCCAGGCCGACCGGGCCGTTATGATCCTGGAAGGCCGCGACGTGCCGCACGGTCTGGCGTTCGTCCAGCTGGATTCCGGCTACTACCTGTACGTGGCGGAAGAGGACCGGGTGGTCCGCCTCAAACGCACGGCCAAACCCTTCAGTTATGGGAAGCCCGAGGTGCTGGTGACCGGCATTCCCAGCGGCGGCCATTCTACCCGCACAATCAAAATCAAAGAAAACCGGTTTTATCTATCCATCGGCTCGTCCTGCAACGTGTGTATCGAGGACAGCCCTCTGCGCGCCGCGGTGTGGCGTTACAACCTCGACGGCACCCACGGCGAATTGTTCGCGGCGGGACTGCGCAATTCGGTGGGCATCGAGTTCTCTCCCTACTCCGGCGAACTGTGGGGGGTCAACAACGGCAGCGACTGGCAGGGCGACGATCATCCCCGCGAAGAACTCAACATCATCCGCAAAGGCAAAGACTACGGCTGGCCGCGCTGTCATGAGAACGGCATTCCCGATCCGGAATACGGCACAGGGTTCGATTGCTCCAAAACCGAACCTCCGGCCTATACCTTCACCGCGCATATGGCGCCGCTGGGCCTGGAGTTTTACCAGAAGGGGAATCTGCCGGCGAAATACAACAACAGCCTGTTTATTTCCTTTCACGGATCGTGGAACCGGTCCGTGCCCGCCGGCTACAAAGTGGTGCGCGTCATCCTTAATGACAAAGGCGAAATCCAGTCGCACCAAGATTTCATCACCGGCTGGCTGTTGCCCGATGGCGACAAACAGGGCCGCCCGGTGGATGTGCAACTCTCCCCCACAGGCGACCTCTACCTGTCCGACGATTCCCTCGGCGTGGTCTATAAAATCACAGGAAAGTAAAAAAGCGGAACAGTGAATAGGGAACAAGGAGGATTGGAAAAAACTAGAAGGAGGATTGGAAAAAACTAGGGGGTTTAAGTTTATTTAATTTATTAAGGGGTTGGATTGCCAGGATAGGGATACAAAATTTCTGCCATATCCCTAAATTTTCTTCTTCTGGTTTTATTTCTTTCCCCCCAAGACAAGGCATGTG
>SMVT01000077.1 GCA_004357365.1 Nitrospina sp. | reverse complement strand
GGTAATTACCGGGCCCGGCAGAACCTGCACGATCCGGCCTTCCACGCCGAAATCGGAGAGTTTCTTTTCCAGGATGGTGGAGTTCATCATCAACTCTTCCCGCATCTTGCCCACATTCCGGATTTCGGAGGGATCGTTCAAAAGCGTCACCGGAGGCAGCTGGTAATCTTCCGTCTCGTGAGCAAACGGAAAATTTTCCTGAACGGCGAACTCTTCTTTCTTTTTCTCCGGTTCCTTTTCTTTTCCCGCTTTGCGCGACGTGGAAAAATCGTCCAGGGTTTTCCGCGAGGGCGTCAACATTTCGCGCGAGACGATCAACGGCTCGCTCAACCGCCGGTACTTGACTTTATCCCTGCGGGCCGCCCGCCAGATATGAAGGGTTTCCCACAACCAGTCTTTGAATTCCCGACCCATCTGTATCAGCAGGATTCCCACCGCGCGAATACTTTTGAGTCCCCAGCGGAACAACACCATGAACACCAGGCTGGTGGCTCGAAACAGTTGATCCGCCGAAACGCCGGACATGGCCAGGGCGGAAACGAACAGGATCACCATCAACAGCAGGTGCGCGCCCACCACGCTCAACCAGAGCACCAGCCACTGGGAGACTTGGGCCCCGGCCAGTCCGCCGGTTGCAATGTCGGCTCCGAAATAGGGATCGTGTTCGAATTGCAATGCCAGCAAAGCACACAGCCCCGACAGGAAGATCGACCCAAACAGCAACACCAGTGGCCAGCGGCGGAACTCCTGTCCGCGAATCACCGCCCAACCCACCAGGATCGCGACGAGCGGAAAAACAAACGCCCCGGTGCCGAAAATCCGGACGAGGCCGTCCGCCAGATAGGAACCCACCAGGCCTCCGTAATTCTGGATGTCCCCGCCCTGCGATGAAAACTGATGGTACGAGGGATCGTGCGGGGAATAGGAAATCAGGGAAATCAACGCAAAGATGGCGAAACCGGCGGTACCGACTCCGAGAAAATCCCGGGTCAGGCTGTGGGGTTCTTTATCGCTCATTATTTTGAACTCGCGTTTGGGGGGTGGTTATCAATCGTTGGACGGTGTCCTGGAGAATCGTGTGTTTAACGTCGTGTGTCTCGTCAGGTTTGGGATAATCCAGGTTGTAATGCAGGCCACGGCTCTCTTTGCGTTCCAGGGCGCCGTTGATAATCAACTGTGCGGTGAGAGCGATGTTTCGCAACTCCAGCGTGTCGCGGGTGATCTTGAACCTCCAGTAATATTCCTTGATCTCTTCCAAGAGCATTTCGACCCGGCGGCGGGCGCGATACAACCGTTTGTCGGAACGCACGATGCCGACGTAATTCCACATCAACCGCCGGATTTCGTCCCAGTTGTGGGAGACCACGACGGATTCGTCGCTTTCCACCGCATCGCCGCTGTCCCATTCCGGCAGGCGCTCCTGCAGTTGCTCGAGTTTCTTTGCGGGATGTCTCAACTCAGTGGCCTTGGCGGCGGCCCGGTGCGACAGCACCAGCCCTTCCAGCAGGGAATTGCTGGCCAGCCGGTTGGCGCCGTGCAATCCGGAATAGCACACTTCGCCTGAGGCGAACAGACGGTGGATGCTGGTCTGGCCGTTCAAATCCACCATCACCCCGCCGCACATGTAATGCGCCGCCGGGACCACGGGGATCGGCTGTTCGGTCATGTCGAATCCGAACTTCTTGCAGGTTTTGAAAATATTCGGGAACCGTTCCCGTGTGCGATAGCCTTCCAGGTGGGTGACATCGAGAAACACGCAATCGTCGCCGCTCTTTTTCATTTCGTTGTCGATGGCACGGGCCACGACGTCGCGCGGCGCCAGGCACCCCAGGGAATGATAGTTTTCCATGAAGGTGTCGCCGTTTTTAAGTCGGAGGATGCCGCCCTCCCCGCGCACCGCTTCCGAAATCAAAAACGATTTCGCCTCTGGGTGGTACAGGCAGGTCGGGTGGAATTGAAAGAATTCCATGTTGGCGATCTTTGCGCCGGCGCGATAAGCCAGCGCGATGCCGTCGCCGGTCGCGGTGTCGGGGTTGGAGGTGTACAGGTAAACTTTCCCCGCACCCCCCGTCGCCAGCAGAATGGCTTTGCCGATGAAAGTGACCACCTCTCCGGTTTGTTCGTTCAACGCGTACAGGCCCAGGGCTTCGTCCTGCGGACTTCCCGGTTGGACGGCGGGATCGATATTGGAGCGGGTGATGATATCAATCCCCATATTATAAGGATAAATTTCAATATTCGGTTTGGCCCGAACGGCTTCGATCAACGTGCGTTCGATTTCCTGGCCGGTGAGATCGTCGGCATGCAGGATGCGGCGCTTGGAATGGCCGCCCTCGCGGGTCAGGTGAAAGGAGTCTTCGCCCTGGGTGCGGGTGAATTTGGTTCCCAGCTGGATCAACTCCCGGACGCGGGCCGGACCCTCGCGGATGATGCAACGAACCACGTCCTCCTGGCACAGGCCGCAGCCGGCTTCGAGGGTATCGGATACATGGAGGTCGACCGAATCGTCCTCGGCCATGACCGAGGCGATCCCTCCCTGGGCGTAGCGGGTGGCGGACTCTTCCACGGAGTCCTTGGTAATCAGGGCCACCGAGCCGTATTCCGCGATTTTCAGGGCAAAGGTGAGGCCAGCCAGGCCGCTGCCAATGACGATGTAATCCCGAGCGACTTTCATAACCGCCATTATATGGACTTAAGCCTTTAAAATCAATAAGATATTAAAGGGTTGGGGGGGGGTTGTTTGAAGACCGCCTCAAATCAGATGAAAATCGAGAAAAGCCTTCATTTTTCTAGAGTTGGGTCGGTTTCAGGGGCTTTCTCCGGGGTCCGGAGGAAATGGAACCGAGCGCGGGAGCGGGACCCTTTTAAAGGGTTTGCATAGTGGCAGGGCGATCAGGATGAGCAGGGAGAAGGCGCTGACGATCAGGCCCTCCCTGAACCCTTCCGGAAAATAATCGAATTCCAGGGTATGCTCGCCGGGACCCAACTGCACCGCCCGATAGAAATAATTGGCCCGCAGGATTTTTTCCTCCTTGCCATCCACGGTCACTGTCCAACCGGGAAAATAGGAATCCACCAGCACCAGAAACCCGGTCCCTTCCTGAGAGGTTTTCACGGTAACATGGTTGGGGCGGTAGCTCACTTCTTCCACCTTTCCCTCAAAATGATTCGATGGCGCAAACTCCACCGGTTCGCTCAACAACACGTGCTGGAGGGGATCGAACGCTTCGGCGTAATAGGCGTTGAGCCATTGAGAATCCTTGGCCAACCGAACCCCGGGAACCAGATAGGCCCGGGGCAGTGCGTCCTTAAAAACCCGGATCCGGTCTGGAGAAATCACCGGGTCCCCATTAGAGTCCAACGGATTCTCACCATTGGGATCAATCCAGTATCCCACGTTACTGCGTTTCAAGATACGCAACCGGCCATCGGCATCGGCTTGCTTCATGGCCGCAACCCAAATCACCTGCTTGCTGATTCCCATACCCAGACCGGCCTTCCCTGCCGCATTTTCGATGCCATAAACCATGCCGGTAAAGGGTGTTAAATATTGCTTCAACAACAACATTCCATCCAATGAATTGGATGCGGGCAAAAGG
Organism: Nitrospina sp.; assembly: GCA_004357365.1. Lineage (GTDB taxonomy): Bacteria > Nitrospinota > Nitrospinia > Nitrospinales > Nitrospinaceae > SZUA-226. The sequence continues at coordinate 1,632 of SMVT01000077.1, read as the reverse complement.
GTGGAAAAAGACGATTGTTGAATCCGGCCTGAGTAAACCCGGTGCTTTCCATAGGCATCCTTAAGAGCATCCGCCAGGACAGGTCTTTCTTCGTAAAATTTCCGGTCAATCAGAGGGAGAAGCCTGAAATCTTTCAGGTTCAAATCAACAATAATCAATAGTAAAACCAGGGCGGCAAAAACGATTTTTCTGATTTTTCCAAAATAAAACAAAATATAAGCGAAGCCAAAGATAAACAAAAAAATCAAAGAATTTTCCATTCCGAGATAAGGCTGATTCAATCCAACCCAAACAACCAATGCCAATAGAAGAATCAAAACCGTTACCACCGGATAGATTGTGAGACGGCGTTTTTCAGTATGATTCAACAGGGCATCCAACACAAAACCCGTGAGAAATACCGCGGCAAACGAGGACACAAAAAAGAACTTGGCGGGAAACCGAAACAGTTCTAATAGAGGGATCGAGTGATAGACATATTCATAGAGGGGATTATTTCTCCCCAGGGCCAGCCAGATTCCCAACAGAAAGACCAGTAACCAGAAACCGATGGCTTTATTCCTGCGGAAGAAGAAACCGGTGGAGATGAATACCAGGCTCAGAATTCCCATATAGAGAGTGTGCAGAAACCCTCCCCAAAAAAAACCCGGGTAAGCGCCTGACCCCGCCTCAACTATATATACAGGCGTCAGTACCAGCGTGGCCAGTGTGTGCGGTTCCAGTGACCACATCGTATGGATTTCATAGCTCATGCCCCCGCTTCTCGTGGAATGTTCCATAAGGGCGGCGGTTGGCCACAACTGCAACGCGGAGATTCCGAGGGCGAGGACTACCGCCAATCCGAGCGATGCGGTCATCCGCGCATAGCCGGCCCTACCTTCTTCCTTGGACATGAACCACAGGCAATGCGCGTATAACAGAACCAGGGTCATGATGCTGATTTCCGGACACGCCGCCAGAGTCTGGGTGGCGATGGCCAGCACGGTCCCGATAAAATAACCGATCCGCTTCTCCTGCCGGTACTTCAGATACATCCAGAACACTATCGGAAGCCAGACCGCGCCCAGAAAGAAATTGCTGGTCAGGGTGGCGGCGACGATGAATCCGCTCAGCATCCCCGTCACGCTGCTGCACAGCCGGGCGACGAACGAAAGCCCCCACAACTTCCCCAGAAGATACAAAAAGCTTCCCAGCACCAGGAAATGAATGAAGTAGAACAGATTGATGGCCAACAGGGTATCCGGCAAAAAAAACACCACGCTGGGAGGATAAAACACACCGGGGTGGAAAGCCGCCATAAACGGCATCCCACTAAAACCGTGGGGCGTCCAGTAAGGGATGATCCCCTGATGAAAAGCCTGGCTCAGAAAGTACCGGAAGGGATAGGTGATAAAATGATAGTCACGAAGGAAGATGGCCTTATTTTTAAAAAGCAGGGGATAAAATACATAAAAGGCCATCAGGAACAAAAGCAACAACCCTAACAGGTCCTGCAACCATTCAGGTTTCCTTTTCAAATTTCCATTTTCCGTTTTGTTGAATGGCATGGACACCTTGGGTTAAATAACGGCTGGTACGATAGGTTGAATCCGGTTTTCATTGAGCGGAATTTTAAATGGCGGCTGTCGGGGG
>SMVT01000076.1 GCA_004357365.1 Nitrospina sp. | reverse complement strand
CTTTTCCGTCAGAGAGGTAAGTTGGGGTGGGCGTCCAGCGGAAACAGATCGCTTTCAGAATCCAGGCCGTCCCGGAAGCGGTAGTAACCGGCGCAGGCGATCATCGCGGCATTGTCGGTGCACAACACCGGTTTGGGAACGAACACGTCGATGCCCTCTTTTTGCGCGGCGGCGGTCATGCGGTCTTTGAGATAACGGTTGGCGGCGACCCCTCCGGTCACGACGATGCGCTTGAGCGATTCCTGCCGGCAGGCCGTAAGGGATTTACGGACCAGCACCTCCACCACGGCTTCCTGGAACCCGGCGGCGATGTCTTCTTCGGCCGGGGGCGATCCGTTTTGATGTTTCGCCAGTGTGTTGCGGACGGCGGTTTTCAATCCGCTGAAACTGAAATCGAGGGAATCCTTTTCCAGCCAGGCGCGTGGAAAGTTGTGGGCTTCAGCATTACCCTGCCGCGCTATCTTTTCGATAAGGGGTCCGCCGGGAAAGCCGAGGCCGAGCATCTTGGCGACTTTGTCGAACGATTCCCCGGCGGCGTCATCGCGGGTGCGGCCGAGAATGCGGTATCGCCCGAAGCCATCGACCCGGCACAAATCAGTATGCCCGCCGGAGACGATCAGGGCGAGAAAAGGAAACGGCACTTCCTCCTGTAGAAAAATGGCCAGCACATGACCCTCCAGATGGTTGATTCCCATAACCGGGATGTCCAGGGAATAGGCCAGGGCCTTGGCGGTATTCAACCCCACCAGCAGGGAGACCACCAGGCCGGGGCCTTGGGTGGCGGCGATGAGGTCGATATCGTGGAGCGTAACTCCGGCTTCCTTCAACGCGGTTTCGATGATGTGATGGATGCGCTCGACATGGGAACGCCCGGCCAACTCGGGGACGATACCCCCGAATTGGGAATGGATTTCATCCTGGGAGGCGATCACGTTGGAGCGCAGGCGGGTTCCGTTTTCCAGAACGGCGGCCGCCGTTTCATCGCAGGAGGTTTCTATGCCTAAAACCAGCATGATTCAATGTCAGCGTTGAAGGGTTGACAATCCGGAAGGAGGATCCAATCAGGGTGGAGCGGGGTTCTCTCCCCGCCCGCCAAAAATTTCTTTTTAAGCCCGAAACGCGATCAGTTGCTGGATTGGTCGGACTGGAACACCTTGCTCATGATCGACCACCCCTTGAGCAAAGAAATGGCTTCTTTGAGTTGGATGTCCTTTTCGAGGTCTTCCTTAAGGGAAGCCATGAGTTCGCGCTTCTTGACATCTTCTTCCGACGGCGTGACTTCCACCGGCTCGGGCTCTTCTTCCCCAAAACTTTTTTTGCCTTTAAGATGCTTTTTCAGGTCTTTTTCCCTGAGAAACTTCCGCATCTTGTTTTTCTCCTGGTTGATTTCACCTTTATTTTTATCATCCTCTTCCTGGAGTTTTCCTGCGGTGGCGACCGGAACCTCTACGATAATATCAGGAACGATTCCATTTTCCTGAATCACCCGTCCGCTGGGGGTGTAATACCGGGCGGTGGTCAACCTCAGTGCGGAACCGTCGCTGAGTGGGATTATGGTTTGCACGGAACCTTTGCCAAACGTTTGCGTGCCCAGAATGATGGCGCGGTTGGAATCCTGAAGCGCGCCCGCCACGATTTCCGAGGCGCTGGCACTGCCCCCGTTGACGAGAATGATCATGGGATACGACACCCGCTGGACTCGATCGTGGGTGGTAAACCGCATGTTCTGTTCCTCGGTCCGGCCTTGGGTGTAGACAATCAGATTTTCGGGTGGGAGAAAACGGTCCGACACTTCCACCGCCTGATTCAGCAGACCGCCCGGGTTGTTCCGTAAATCCAAGACCAGTTTTTTAACCTGCTTCTCACGAAATTCGTTCAGAACTTTGTCCAGGTCCCGGCTGGTGGTCTTGGTGAAATTTCGGATTTTGATGTAACCGATTTTGCTTTCATAAATTTTGCTTTTAACGCTTTTGACCTGAATGTTGCCGCGCTCCAGATTGACTTCAAACGGCTCATCCTTGCCTTCGCGGAAAATGGTGATGTTGACTTCGGTGCCGATCTTGCCGCGCAATCGCTCCACCGCATCGGACAGAGTCATGTCCAGGGTCGATTCATCTTCAATCTTGATGATGCGATCGCCGGACTTGATGCCCGCACGGTCGGCAGGCGTATCTTCGATTGGGGTCACCACCGTCAGAATTCCTTTGCGAAGGGTGATTTCGATTCCCAAGCCCCCGAATCGGCCGGAGGTTTCCACTTTCATCTGCTTGAAGGCCTCCGGCGGCAGGTAGGAGGTGTGAGGATCCAGAGTTTTCAACATTCCCCGAATGGCGCCGTCGATCAAATCGCTGGTGTCCACAGTTTCGACATAGTTGGCCTCGAGCAACGAAAGAATTTCGGAAAACACCTTGAGCTTTTCGTAGGTATCCACCGGGGGTTTGGCCGAGGGTTCATCTGCTTCCTGGGACCATACCGTTTGGAATCCTCCGGCGGCCAGTAAAAGAATCAACAGCGCCGCACTCAGGGTTCGAAAGCCCAGACGTTTAAAATAAAGAAGATAAACTCTGTGGAAACTCAAAATATTTCTCCAGTCGAAAAGGAATAAATTCAATGATTATCCACAATTATAACGCATAATTAGCGGGTTTCATGATTTAGTTCTACTTTCTTTTGGCGACCTGCAACCAGGCGGCCGGGTCGATCGGTTTGCCCTTGTGGCGCAATTCCAGATAGAGGGTTTCCCCGACCAGGGACCCACTATTTCCCGACAAACCGATGGCTTGGTGTTCGTGAACATAATCGCCGGTTTGCACCAGCATCTTATCCAAGTGGCCATATAAGGAATGGTAATGTTCGCCATGTCCGACGATAATCAGGTTGCCGTATCCAACCAGAGGACCGGCAAACAAAACGGGTCCCTGAAAAATGGAGTGGACCTCCGTCCCTTTTTTAACTTTTAAATTGAGGCCGTTGTTGATGATATGCGTCCCGAATTGTTTGTCCTTCACCCTCCCGAAGCGGTTAAGGATTTTTCCCTGAACCGGGTAAAACAAACGGCCTTTTTTATCGGCCAAACTCAACCCCTCACCGGAAAGCCGTTTTTTCTCCAATCGGGAAATCAGGTCATTCAAATTCTCGGACGCTTTGAGCAATTCCTTGCGGGCCTGAATGAAGTATATTTTCTTACTCTTGATTTTTCGCAGAAAGCTGGATTTTTTGCCTTTTTTCCGTTCAATTTCATTTTTCTTTTGAAGCGCCGCGCTTTCAAACTGGGCCAGCCGGGCCTTGGCCTTGAATAATTTCTGTTCCTGGTCCCTGAGCTGTCTTAAATGCTTCTGGTAATTTTCGGACATCCGGGAATCATGGGCCATATGGAGTTCCAGATATTTCATCTTTTGAATCAAATCGCTGTAATCTTCCGCAGAAAAAAGGATTTTAACCGAAGACATCTTCCCCTGTTTGTATAAGATGCGCAGGCGTTTCCCCAGCATGCTTTCCTGGTGGGCCAACTTCTTTTCCGCCCCTTTGATTTTCCGGGAGAGCTGGTCCATTTCCTTTTTGTTGATCTTGATATTCCACCGGTAAATCTGCAATTCCCTTTCCCGGATCTTTTTCCGGCCTTCCAGAGTACCCAGGGTTTTCAGGATTCGAGTTTCTTTTTTATTCATGGAGGAGATTTCTCTGCCCTGCTTTTCGATTTTTTTCTTCAGGCTTTCCAGTTCGTTTTTTTCGTCCTGAATGAGTTTTTCGATTTCTTTTGCCGATGGATCGTCAGCCAACACAGACCCGGGCCAGCCACCGCTCAGGATCAGAAATATAATGAACATTCTCGCCGTGGTCATAGCTTTTTATACACCCCCAAAAACTGATGAAGGGAGAAAAAACTGCCCAACCAGCCCACCAGAATGCTGGCCATGACGATGGTCATGATCAAAGGAAAGGGAATGAACTGAAAATCCATGCTCCGGCCGAACGTTTCAATGGCTCCCTGAAATTGATTCACCACGTACAGATGGATGCTTTTCATCAGAGCGAGGGAAACCACGGCCCCCAGCAGTCCGTGAAGAATGCCTTCCAGAAAAAAGGGAAGCTGAATAAATCCGGGAGTGCCTCCCGATAAAAGCATCAACTCGATTTCGTCTTTTCTCGACGAAATGGAAAGTTTGACAGTATTGGAAATGATCAGCACGGCCCCCAGGCTCAACAAGGCGCCCAACGCCAACAGGAACACCCGCATTAGAATAATGAAACCTTCAAACCGGCTGATCCATTCTTCTCCGTATTCAACCGACTCCACCCCCGGCAATTGTTTCATTTGTTCCGCCAACGTGCGAATCTTTTCCAGCCGATTCGGGGTGGGTTTGATTTTGAGGTTGAAGGATGCCGGCAGGGGATTGAATCCCATCCCCTTCAGAAAAGCGGATTTTTCGGAAAACATGGCTTGAAAGTTTTTCCAGGCTTTTTCCCGTGAAACAAAATCAAACGATTCCACTTCGGAATGCGAGGAAACCATTTTCTCCAATTTTTTCTTTTCATGCATGGAGACTTCGTCTTCCAGATAGACGATCAACTGGACCTGATCGTTCCAGAACGAAAGAACGGAGTTGAGGTTGATGTAAACGAACAGGAACAGTCCCAAAATCGACAGGGCGATGGTGATGGTCCCGACCGAAGCAAAAAACAACTGCTTGTTGGATTTGATATTGGTGATCGTTGTTTTAAGAGTTCTCATCGTCGATATCAGACCACGACCCGTGTATCTACAATCTTGCCCTGCTTCAGGGTGATGACCGCATGGTTACCTTCCTGCAGAATAATCTGGCTGTGCGTCGCAAACACCACCGTGGTGCCTTCGTTATTGGCCTGTTCGAACAAATGGAGGATTTCGCTGGCCAACTCCGGATCGAGGTTCCCGGTCGGTTCATCCGCCAGCAATATTTTCGGATTGTTCACCAGGGCCCGGGCAATGGCCACGCGCTGTTGTTCTCCCCCTGAAAGCTCCATGGGGTAGGCATCTTTTTTATGCGAGAGGCCGACGTTCTTCAGGGCTTCCCAAGCTTTAAAACGGATGGTTTTTTTATCGGCGCCGACGATTTCCAGGACAAACGCGACATTTTCGAGGATGGTTTTTCTCTGAAGCAGTTTGTAGTCCTGAAACACCACGCCGATTTTCCGGCGCAGTTTCCATAGCCGGTTGAATTTGATTTTTCCCACGTTGGTGCCGTTCACCAGCACCTGCCCCCGGTCATAGTTTTCCCAGCGGTACAGCAGTTTCAGCAGGGTCGATTTGCCGGCACCGCTGGGACCGGTGACGAAGACAAATGCGCCCTTTTTGATAATAAAAGAAATGTCCACCAGGGCGGGAGTGTTGTTGTAGGTTTTGTAAACGTTGTATAGCTGGATCATTGCAATCCAGGGAGTATGGGGTCCGGTGAATGGATCCATTCAACTATTCGGGAAAACGCCGACATCAATCCCCCGGTTTGGGGTCATCGGAAGGCAGTTCATCCATTAAAATAATGTCGCTGGCGGCGGCTTCTTCTGAAATCATGTCCGGCGTCAGAAAAGAAGCCATGTCATACGTGTAATATTTGCGGATTTGATCGTCCGACAAGAGCTCGAAATTGATATAAGTTTTGATGATCAGCCGGTCATCCTCGATCACATAGGCAAACACACCTTGAGAGCATACCAAATATCCGTCATGCAGGCCATAGGTCAATAACGCCTCGTCCAGGTAGGAATCCAGGATGATAATGCAGTTATCCGTCGTATCGGTGCGTTCGCTGAACCGCTCAACGCAGTGCGAGGTATAGGCCAATTGGGGATGGGTGAACGAATTGAACAGCATGCCCTTGTCGGTGGATTCGGTATGCGAGGGGGACACCAGGGACACAAAACCCTGCTTGGTGAAATCGATCAGACACAAAATATCTTTGCCGAATTTTTTCCCCACCTTTTTTGTGATCCGTTCCATAAAACGCTGCCGTTTCCGGATGGAGATCCGGCCCCCACGCCCGAAATAGCGCTGGAACTCCTTTTTCACAAAACCCTCGACCTGGGCCTTTTTGAATGCGAAATGACGGTCTTTAGCCATTAAAAATCTGCAATTCCATTATTAACAATGCCTTGCTTCATTATTATATCCAACCCCGGTAACGGAACAAAGAACAAACTGGTCCGCACCGAAATCCCTGCGGGTCACTGATTTTTCAATCTTTTCCAATCTATAATTTTCGATATCCGGCAGAACCTCTGATAAAATGACGCCATGAACAGCACCCTGAAAATTTTTACCATGCTCCTGGGAACGACCCTGGCTTTGAACCTGGCCATGAATTACATGGGGGACAATATATCCGACTTCGAGAGCCGGCCTCTGCCTCTCAAGCGAACAGTGGTCATTAAAACCAACAACCCCGTTTTGAAAGTGGATGCCCAGTCCAAAGAACGATGGACCCTGGTAGATTTTTCCTCGAAAAAAACCTTCCAGATTTACGATCCGGAAACCGATAAAGAACAGATGAATCGACAGGACTGGGACCTGGGTTTCCAGCGCACTAAAATCATCTCCAACGGCGGCGTCACCAATCCCCAGGGGGTGGTAACCATCGCCAACCTGGGCCCGGTGGATTTCGATTCCGTGGTTCGCATTCCGGAAGCCAATTTCGTCCCCGATGTGCGCTCCTGGGGCCACGTCAACAATCCCTCCATCGTGGGCTGGTACCTGTACCGGACTCGAACACACAATATCGAATCGAAACGCAATGTTTACATCGTTAAGACGTCCGACGGCTATCTCAAGCTGAAAATTTTGAATTACTATTGCAAGCGCGCCGAAAGCGCCTGCGAATCGGCAATGTGTCCCCGGGACGAAGCAGCCTGTCTGACTGTGGAATATAGCCACATCAAACCCGGAGAGCAAGCTTTCCCAAGTCCACCGCTCCCGCGACCGAAAACGGCTCAGGTGACTCCTTGAAACGGCTGATACCGCTCATCCTGCTGGCCGGTTGGCTGACGGCCTGCGAGGCGGCTTCCCCCTCGCCATCGCCGCCGGATATGGTTTGGATTCCCGCCGGAACCTTCACCCAGGGCCTGGATCCCACCGGCGAACTCCCCTCTTTCATTTCGGACCGCACCTCCAGTAAAAACGCGCAACCCCAGCATGAGATGTTTTTGGATGCGTTTTACATGGATATCCATGAGGTGAGTTATGCCGAGTTTCTGCAGTTCAGGCCCCAGGCCAAATATCCCGAGGGCCGGTTCAACCAACCCATCCGCGCCATTTCCTGGTACGAGGCCGACGCCTATTGCCTGTGGTTGGGAAAGCGGTTGCCCACGGAGTTTGAATGGGAAAAAGCCGCCCGCGGACGGGCAGGCCATCGGTACGTCTGGGGGAATGAATTCCAGAAGGAAAATGCCAATTTCGGAAAAACCGTACAACCTACCGGCCAATACCCGAACGATGTCAGCGAATTCGAAGTGTTCGATTTAAACGGCAACGTATCGGAATGGACCGCCAGCGGGTATCTTCCTTATCCGGGATCCACCTTCAAGGACCCCAATTTTGGCCAAGGATATAAGGTAATCCGGGGCGGGGCCATCAACAAAAGAGAACATGGATTCCTGAAAGAATTCGCGCTTCTTGCCTACCGGAATTTCGCGCCTCCGCAAATGAGATCCTGGGATACCGGTTTCCGATGCGCGCGGTCGGCTCCCAAGGCTTCCAAAACAGCCTCCTGAAATTCCGGAAAGATCATTCTTCCGGTGGGCCGGGATCGAACGGTGCCGGCTTGTCGGTCACCATCTCATGCAAGCGGGAAACGTTTTCATCGGGTTGCCTTTCTTCTCCCGATTCCCGGCTGATTTCGGGCGACGCCGGCGAATCCTGTCCCTCGGGCTTGGCAGTGGACTGTTCTCTTGGGATATCATCCGCATTCGAGGGATTGCCTCCCGCCGCAGAACCCGCCTCTTGGTTTCTGGAGGATTTCCAGGGCCGCCTTCGGGGCGAACGGGCAGGCCTTTTGGCGTCCGTTGTGCTTCCCGGTCGACGGGCGCTCGCGGGCCTGCGTCCCCTCCCCCGGCTGGCAGAAGTCCGGCGGCCCCTACCGCGTTTGTCCCCCTTCTCTTCTGAAGATTTTTCACCCTCCGAACGGGAGACTCTTTGAATTCTGGATTTCTGCTCGATCACCCTGTCTTCTTCTTTTTTACGCTCCAAAACGGTATACGTGAAATTTTCATAAGGAAGATATTCCTGGCTTTCAAATTGAATATCCACCCCATTGTGTTCTTCCAGCTCGAGCAGGTTTTTGGTTTTGTGATTCAAAAGATAATTGATCACCTGAGTGGATACCCGGACCTGCAATACTTTCACATTGCCGGTGGCCAAGTGCTCCTGTATTGTCCGGATCACACTCAACGTGGAGGAGCTGTCGGTTTTGACATGGCCGGTCCCGCTGCAGTGCTGGCAATCCATGAAAAACCCTTCTTTGACGGGCGGGGCTAACCGCTGCCGGGACATCTCAAGCAAACCGAACCGGGAGATGTGGGAAAGATTGATCCGGGCTTTATCCAGTTTGCTGCTTAGTTTCATCTGTTTTTCGAGCAGGGTTTTGTTTTTCTTTTGAAACATGTCGATAAAATCGATCACGATCAAACCACCCAGGTCCCGCAACCGCAGTTGGCGCGCGATCTCCTCGGCGGCCTCGAGATTGGTTTTGATCGCCGTTTCCTCCAAAGCGCTGGCACCTGTGGTTCTTCCGGAGTTCACGTCGATGGAAACCATGGCTTCGCCCACATCGATGACAATGGATCCGCCCGAGGGCAATTCCACGCGGCGGTTGTAAATGCTCTCGATCTGTTCTTCCACATTATGTTGGGAAAATAGCGGCTTGGTGTCTTTGTACAGTTTGACCCGGTTGCGCATGCGGGGCATGACCATCTTCATAAACTCCACCAGCGCATCATAAGAATCCTGATCGTCCACCAGAATCTCGGAAGTGTCGTTGGTGAAATGGTCGCGGACGGTACGGACCACCATATCCGGACCTTCATACAACAGGCAAGGGGCTTTGGCTTCCGGGTTGTTGATCTGCTCTTCGATGTTCTCCCAGATTTTGAGCAGGGATTGTATATCCTTTTGCAGTTCCGTTTTGGTTCGTCCCATCCCGGCGGTCCGGATGATCACACCCATATCCGGGGGAACTCCCAGGTCGGCCATGATCTGCTTCATTTTTTTGCGTTCGGCTTCGTCCTCTATTTTCCGGGAGATGCCGCTGGAGTCGCTGGAAACCATCAGCACCAGAAACCGTCCCGGAAGGGTCACCGCATTGGTCAGTGAGGGACCCTTGGCGTCCCGGCTTTCCTTGACGACCTGGACCAGCAATTTTTGCCCCCGGATCAGCACATCCTGAATGCGGGTTCTGGCTTTTCTCTCGCCTGTTTGCAGGTAGGATTCCGGCAAAATGTCCTTGAAGGGCAAAAAGCCGTACTTTTTGCCGCCGAAGTCGACAAAAGCCGCTTCGATGGCGGGTTCCACCCGGGTGATGACCCCTAGATAAATATTGCCCTTGACCAACTCCTGGGACGAATGCTGTACAATAATCTCGGCTAACTTGCCGTTTTCGATCACCACGGCCCGGCATTCTTCCGGCTGGTCCACGTTGATCAGCATTTTTTTAGTTATTTTCGACATAAAATTATTGGCCTTTCTCATTGCCGCATGTCGGCAAAGCCCGCCCATTGCACCCGGTTGTCATGATAAATCAAAACTTTAAATTTCAAAATCCGGAAAGTCATGTTATTTTAATAACGAAAGTTGATTGCACAAGGGGCTTTGTTCTTTTCAAGTTAGTATTTTACACCAAAAATTCAATTCTAACTTATTGTTTTTATTTAAGTTTTTAAGTGCGATGGATGCTATATCGGAAAATCAATTAAGATTGCCTCGATTGGAGGATTTGCGTCCGGAGCATTTGATCAACAAAACCATATTCATCCGAGTCGATTTCAACGTTCCCCTCATATCGACTCCCAAAGGTTATCGCGTCGGCGATGACACCCGCATCCGGCGGTTCCTGGACCTGACGTTCAAGAGAATTCATGAATTGACCGACGGTAATTGCCGGATCATCATCGGCTCCCATTTAGGCCGTCCCCATAAAAAACTGGATCGTCATGGCTGGGACGGAATTTTCAATATTCAATTTGTTTGTTCTCATTTCGACACGCTGATTCGGAAACTGTACGGCGATACCTACACCATTTTCCCGCCGGAAATCACGGACTCCAATTTCAAGAATTCCCTGGAAATCTGTTTCAAACATCAGCTCCCCGCGGGTGGAATCAAGTTTCTACCCAACCTCCGGTACCTGCTGGACCCTAGCAATCCGGATACGTACCGTCAGGAATTTATTGAGGAATTGGGAAAAATTTCTGATGTATTTATCAATTGCGCTTTTGGGTGCAGTCACCGGGTCACTAAAAGTATCAAGATGCTTCCTCAGATCATGCGTAAGGCAGGTAAGTTGGCTGTTGCAGGAACCCTGCTTCATGAGGAAATCACCAAGTTGGGTCAATTCGGGAAGCGCGTGCTCGATCACCCGGAGCAAACTGCCGTTATCGCCGGAGGAGCCAAAATTGCGGACAAAATCGGTATATTAAAGCAGTTTGTGGAGTCAAAAATCAAGTTAATCTTTATCGGCGGCCGGATGGTGAACGCTTTTCTCCTGGGGCGTAAACTGGAGAAGATCATTGATTCCCTGTCCCTGAAGGATATCCCCACGAAAATGTATGAAAACAAGAGTGCGGAAGAATGCCAGGATTTGCTGAATGAAATCAAACTGGCACATGAAATCATGACCCTGGCGAAAAAGGACAACGTCCATATCATTTTTCCGGACGATTACAAGATTACCAAGGATTACTTCGAAACGGATTATGAGATCAAGACGGAGCCCGACTTTTCTCAGGATTTTCAACTGGACCTGGGGCCGAAAACGATCGTCAATTACGCCAAGAATATTCTGCAAAAGGGACAGATCAAGCAGGTATTCTGGAACGGACCCCTGGGAGCCTACGACCATCCCAAATGCGATCATTATGCCGAGGGTTCCATCAAACTGGCGATGGTCCTGTTTGCCGCGGCCATTGTGGATGAAGACCTTTCCGTCGTCATAGGCGGGGGGGACTCCGCCGCCATTCTCAACAAGATCAATTTCGATGAGGTTAAGAATCTCGTGCGCAAGCAAGTCGCTCTGCAACTGAATCGGCCCGTCAACACGGATTTGCTTTCGATGGATTTCAAGGCAGAGGATGGCTACACCCTGTTTAATTATTTTACCTCCAATTTCTTCGTATCCACCGGTGGCGGCTCGGCCCTGGAATTTCTGGAAGGATATTTAAAAGATGAGGCGCAGTCCCCCATCGAATCCTATCTTCCGGGAACCGCGATTCTGTTGGAGTTAACTTCAGCGAAATGAACCTTGCCGAGCCCAATCCCAACACCCAAAGGATCAAATCCCGCGAGGCGGACGAACTGGGCTTCTGGGAACAACGCGGCTACTCCAACATCGCCGAACCCCGGCTCGAAGACCGTTACTCCAGATAATTTCTTTTCTCCCCACAATTTTAAGTCAATCTGAGCGTTTTGAGTTTAGAGAGGCTTTCGGATTTCAGGAGGGCTTCGACTCCCTTGTCGCCGATGAAGGTATCGAACATCAGCAGGGTTTCGATGTTGAGCAGGGTTTTGGTATTGGCCAGCGCCAGGGCTGCATCCACCCGCAGGATATTGCGGGCCAGGTTGAGGTGCTTTAGCTTTTTAAATACTTTGGATTTGGACAGGTTCTTGATTCCCTGGTCGGTCACAGCGGTCCGAAACATATTGAGCTTCCGGACATGCATGAATCCGGGATTCATGGCCATCGCCTTCAACGCTTCGTCGCCGATCGGGTTTTCCTGCACGATGAAGACCTGAATTTTTTTGAAGGGTCCCTGCGCCAGCGCCATTCCACCGTCGGGTCCGATTTGGTTGAACCGGATATCCATGTGAACCAGATTGGGAATGAAAGACGCCTGGGATAAGGGCACCACCCCCTTATCGCCGATAGTGTTTTCGCCCACGTACAGCCGCTTGAGCTTGACCAACCGATTGGATTGAGCCAGATGCAGGATCCCTTTATGGGTGATATTGTTTTTGGTAAGGTCCAGATTTTCGATACCCTCCAGCTTGTCCGCCTGCATGAGGGCCTCCAAACCCTCGTCGCCGATGAACCGCCCCTGCATCTCCAGCGAGTCGCCCTCTTCCGACAGGCATTCCGCCACCAGGCGATTGATGTATTCCATTTTGGTTTGTGTGATCATCGCTATTTGAGATTGATGGCACAACGAAATCCGATATCGCTGTAACTTCTGGAAAAAGGATAACTCCAATCCCGGTACCCGGCTTTCATCGCCTTGATACTGTCCGACCATGCCCCGCCTCGCCGGACTTTCATGACGCCGCGGGAAGGCCCTCTGGGATTATAAAGCGGTTCCAGAAAATAATATTGGGGCGAATACCAGTCCGCCACCCATTCCCAGACGTTGCCGGCCATATCATAGATTCCGTATTTGTTCGGAGAATAACTGCCGACCAGGGTGGCCTTTTCTTTCAACTCCAATCCGCCCCGGGCCTGCTTTCTGGCCGGATCAAATTCCGGTCCCCAGGGAAACTCGCATCCGCTGACAGCCCCGGCGGCCTTTTCCCACTGGGCCTCGCTGGGCAGGGCTTTGCCGATCAAATGGCAGAAGTCCGCTGCCTCGAACCAGGTGACTTTGGTGACCGGGCAGTGGTCGCAATGCGAAGACAGGCTCCGCCTCAGTTTATGGTCCGGCATGATTTTTTCAAACTGTATATTGGTCACCTCGTACATATCGATCATAAACAAATCCAGGTAGACCGGATGGGCCGGTCCCCCGTGTTCCGGTCCTAATTGATCACAGCCTCTTTGAATTTTCCCCGCCGGGATCAGGACCATGTTCTGACCGATATCATCCCCGGCCGGAGAGGGGGTGGTTCCCTGTTGAGCCGTAACGGGAGAGGCGACGGATATCGTGATCAGCAAAGCCGTTAGTAGTTTTTGCATAGACGGGACATTCAAAACCCGAGTGTTAATCGCCGGTTTGATCGGTCAGTTTTTTCAAGCTCTCCAGAATTTTGAGGGTGGCGTTCGACCGGTTCAAGGTATAAAAATGGATGCCGGGAGCCCCCTCCTGAAGCAGGTCCTCGCATTGCTCGGTGGCATGATCGATGCCTAACTGCCTGACCGTTTCCGGATCGTCCTGAACCGCCTCCAACCGCTCCATAAGCGAAGCTGGAATGGTGGATCCGCACATTTTCGTAAATCGCTGAATCTGTTTGACATTCAAAATGGGCATGATCCCTGGAATGATCGGGACCTGAATACCGAGGTTTTGCGCCCGGCCGATAAAATCAAAATAAAAACGGTTGTCGAAAAACAATTGGGTCACGATAAAATCCGCGCCGGCGTCCACTTTTCGTTTCAAATGGTCTAAATCCGCTTTTTTGTCCGGACATTCCATATGGCCCTCGGGGTGTCCCGCCACCCCAATACAGAAATCGTAGTTCGCGCGGATGAATGCCACCAGTTCATTGGCATAAGCAAACCCATTCTCCGGTTTTTCGAATTCCTCCTGCCCCTGCGGTGGATCGCCTCTCAATGCCAGAATATTTTGAATGCCCTGCGCCTGCAGGGTATCCAGAATGGCGGCGATGTATTCCCTATCGCTTCCCACGCAAGTCAAATGGGCCATCGATTCCAGCCCGATTTCGCTTTTGATCCGGCCTACGAGGTCGATGGTTTTGGTTCGGGTACTGCCACCGGCGCCGAAAGTCACAGAGACATAGGTGGGCTGGCAGGGCTTCAACTGCGTTATGGTGGTGAACAATTTGTCGAACCCCTCGTCGTCCTTGGGAGGGAAAAATTCGAAGGAAAATGAGGGGCACACTTTTTCTAAAATGGCCTTGATTTTCATGAGGTTACCAGTATATCACAAAGGCCCCATCTTGACCGAAGGCCGCGGGGATAAAACCGATGGAAGCAATGGATCGTCCGGGAGGAATTAATAGATATCAAACTTTTTCAGATAATCCAGGAAGGAAACCACGTTGACCAACTCGACTGGATCATCATCAATGGCTTTCTGGGCGTCGTCGGAAAAATAACCGGTGGTAATCATAATGCCCCGTGCGGCGCCCTCCCCCTTGACGGTATCGATAAATCCCTTGACCTTGAAAAGGTCGACTCGCTGATGCAGGGGTTCAAAAATGCACAAGGCCAAATATTTGCCGCCGACCACCGGCGTTTCATCCAGCATGTCGATTTCCAGTTCCTGTTCATTGGCCCAGATGGAATGCTTGTATTCCAAGTTGAACTTGCCCAGAAACTCCAGACACTTCTCCTTGAACGCGTCGCGGTCTAACAGGTAGGTGGGTTTGTCACTGGGATGGGCGAATTGAATTTGTTCCTGAGGAGGGGGCGGAGAGACGTTTTTTAAACAGAGGATCAGGACGATCCCAACTGTGAAGGCAATAAATGTGATGATGAATAGAGACACTTATTTGATCATTTCATCGTAGACTTTATCTTTTTTGCCTTTTTTGATCAGGCGGTCGTGCTTGACCATTTGAACAATCGCAACCCAAAACCAGAAGGCAATAAACACCAACATGGCGCCGATCGGCATATTGTCGGGTTTCAATGCAATGATAAGAAAATTTTCGAGTCCAGAATTTTCCATGGGAATAGCCCTTTAAATATTCGTACAGATTTTATCTTATTTCCGGTTCAAACGTTAAAAAATTTATTCGTCCTCGTCTTCTTCCTCATCCTCATCCTCGTCGGATTCGTCTTCTTCATCGCTGTCGCCTCCACCCAGAGTGGCTTCAAAATCAATATCTTCGGCGGTATTGTAGGACAGGATCATATTCCCGATATGCTTGATGTGGCTATCGACATTGCCGTCCTCCAGGTCCTCAAGATCGCTGAATTTGGCGGGGATGACATATTTATCCCCGGCCTTGCGCCAATGGTTGGGCATCCGGGTCCAGGGGATCATTCCCCGGGTATCTTTCATCCATTTTGGAATCCATCCCTGCTTCAGACGCTGGGCGGCAATGGAGAAATCGATTCCCTTGGCCCCGTCATCATGACATTTTCCGCAATCCATGTAATTGATGATCTGGACTCCAATTTGAATGCTGTCTTTGTTCTTTTTGAGGTGGACTTCGGCCTCATACTTGATTTCATTCGGCGACAGGGCCTCAAAATACGCCGTAAAATCCCGCACCTCCTTGTCGGTGAAGGAAAACGTCGGCATGCGGACTTTCATCCACGTTCGGACCGGTGTGGGCTTTTTCAGGAAAGAGAACAGCCAGGAGCCTTTCAGGCGTTCGCCCACATGATAATTCCCCAACTCCAGAGGAGGCGGATACTGGGTTTTTGAGGACAGGAACTCCTGGATATGGCCCCCGGTGCGTTCCACCACATGACATCCTCGGCAATTGTAACGGGTGATCAACCGGCGTCCCCGCTCGATGGTCAATTCCTTTTCGCTGTAATTTTTCTGATACTGCGGCGGAATTTTTATGCCGTTGAATCCCTTGAGCAGGACCAGCAGGATTTCCACCTCATCCGGCGCGAGTTCGAAATCGGGCATCTTGTCCAGAATCCGTTCGGTGGCGTAGGAATCGGGTTTTTTCAGTTTGGTGCGCGTCCAGGACTCCCAGGTGAGGGGGATGTGGGAGTCGCCGAACTCCAGCTCCCGCACCTGCTTGTTGCCGAATGCGGTAAGTTCCGGGGCAATGCGGCCTTCCTTTTCCATGCCCTTGATGTCGTGACAGGAAAAACACCCTCTTCCCCGAACCAGTGTTTTACCCAGCTTGATCAACTCTGGATCGTTGAGTTTTTCCTCCACACCGGTTTGTGGCCGCTTCTGGTCAAATTGCAACAGGTACGCCGAAATATCCGAAGCTTGTTCCAGCGTTAACCGCAGATTCGGCATGATACTATTGGAATTGTACTCTTCCGGATTTTTGATCCAGCTGACCAGCCAGTCCGGGTTCACTTTGTTGCCGATGCGGGTTAAATTGGGGCCGAACAACTCACCGTTGCCCTGGACCTTATGACAGGCCTGACACCCCACCGTTTCAAACAATTTTTTGCCTTTCGCCGGGTCGCCGCCCTCATAGGTTTCGGCCACCTTGTAATCTTTTTCGGAGACATCCCAGATATAGGCGGAAATGGCGAGCGTATGCTCGTCACTCAAACCAAAATGGGGCATGCGGGTTTTGGGCAGGTAATTCTTGGGTTTCTTGACCCAGCGGACCAGCCAGCTCGGATCCACCTTGGAGGCGATGCGAAGCAGGCTGGGTCCCACTTTGCGTTCTTCCTGGTAACCCTCCACCAGGTGGCATCCATGACAACCCATTTTGATGAATAATTTTTTACCCTTGGACAGCAACGGAGCCCCTTCCAGTTCCACCTGGGGCGCATGACAGTTCCGGCAATTGGCCTGCATGAAATTGCCGAGCAGGATGGGCTCATTAATCCCGGTCGACTGGTCCCCTTCGTGATGGGAGCCATGCGCATCCTCCGTGGGGGCCGTGGCGGTGCCTTGACCTTTATGACACCAGGTACAGCCGGTTACCAGGGGATCGTGCTTCTTAATGTAAAGATCCACATCGGGATGGGTCTTGAGCGGCTGTTCATGGTTTTCATAGTAGGGGTCATCGTAGGCGATATGGCAGGTCTGACACCGGTCGACTTTGTAGGTGATTTCCTGAAAGTTGTTTTTACCGTAAGACGGGATCACCGTTTGCAGAATTTCAGCCGCACGCCAGAAAAAGGGATACGGTTTGTAATAATTCATTTTCCCTTCAATAATCGGCTTGTCGCTGACCAGTATGGCGAGTTCTTTTTCCAGATTTTCTTTCTTGGCCTTGAATTTGAGTAATTTTTCCTCGGTTTCGTCCCTTTTGCGCGTCAGTTCAACAATGACCGGATTATATTCTTCAATTTCTTTTTCGGTATTATGAACCTTGGACAATTGGACTTCGAAGTTTTTGCCTTCATGCATGGCCTTTTTGTAATAGTAGTAATACTCATCCAGCCGGCTCTTGGCGAATTTCCGATCTCCAGTTACTTCATCCAGATGAATTTGCGCTTCCCAGGCGGTCTCTGCGAGTTCCTCATATTCATCATTGGCCTCCAACCGTTGTTCTTCCGATGCGATGCCAGCAACAATTTCCTGTTCCTTCGCCTGGATTTTCTGGGTGAGTTCCTTATAGTCGTTCTCCGCGCGAACGTACTGTTCCTTGAAATAAACGTCCTGGAATTCCTTGTACCCCCGGCGGCCGTATTCGTCGTCCCAGAAAGCCCACAGGGTGACGAACAGCAAGGCACCCGACATCAGGAAATAAAAAAAGCTGTACGAGGTATGCTCGTCAAATTCGCCTTCCTTAAATTCAGGCTTGGGTTCCTCTTGATTCGATTCGTCTGTCATTGGACTTTACAAACTCAGATATTAAACCAGGGGGTGACCCAGATATATTTGATATTGAAGGCCAGCCGGAGAGTGATCTTGATCACTATACCTATCATGATCAGAAATAAATTGATTTTCAAAAACATTCGGAGAAAACCCACGTTCTTGATGGCCTTGCGTTCCATGAAAAAATACACAGCGGTCCCCAGGCCAAAATAACCCAGTACCACGGCGCCACCGAAAATACTGGCATTGAGGTAGGTTCGTATCCCGAAAGCATAAGGCAGATCGACATTGACCAGCGCCACCACCTTATGCGGGTCCCAGTACTGCCAGGGCATGAACAGGTTCCATCCGGGCCCGCGCAGGAATACGCCCATGATGATGAGGGCGATCCATAAGACGAGGAACCCGAAAGTATAAACACAGATGGCCGTTTTTCTTTCCGAAAAGGTGTAGTATCCGTTGCCCTTGGGATTGACGTCGAGATAGGGAATCAGCATCAGCCCCACGATGATCAACGTCGGAGCGATAACTCCGGCAAACCAGGGATCGAAATAAACCAGAATGTCCTGCAAGCCCAGGAAATACCAGGGCGCTTTGGAGGGGTTGGGGGTTTTGGTGGGATTGGCCGCTTCTTCCAGAGGCGCGTCGATTACAATGGACCATACCGTCAGGACCAGGATCACGATGATCGCACACAAAAATTCCAGACGCACCAGGTAAGGCCAGACGTGCACCTTCTCCGGTAATTCCTGAGCGGCTTTCTTTTTAGCGGGAAAGGCCATAATCAGAGCAATCCTTTATCGAGAACCGGGATCACCCGGTTTCATTCGTATTTAAAGCGGGCCGGATATCCCGCCGTCCTTGCGGATACGCCAGAAATGGACGATCATCAGAGCCCCGGCGACCAATGGAATAAAAATGCAATGCAAGACGTAAAACCGCAGCAAGGCCGGCGGTCCAACCAGACTCCCTCCCAATAGTGCGGAACGCATATCATACCGGGCGCTGATAAGCGGAACAAATTCTTGAAAGGGTCCCTCATGGCCCAGAAACGGTGTTCCGCGGGCCATATTGGTACCAACGGTTACCGCCCACATGGCCAGTTGATCCCAGGGCAGCAGGTAACCGGTAAAACTCAGGAGCAAGGTAAAGGTCACCAGAAAAACGCCGATCACCCAGTTAAATTCGCGCGGCGGTTTATAGGAACCCGTCAAAAACACGCGGAACATGTGCAGCCAAACGGTAATCACCATGGCATGGGCGGCCCAGCGATGCATATTCCGCATCAGCATGCCGAACGGCACGTCGTACTGCAGGTATTTCATATCGAAGTAGGCATATTCCCCCACCGGCCGGTAATAAAACATCAGAATGACGCCAGTGACCACGGTGGATAAAAATAACAAAAACGTGATTCCTCCCATGCACCAAGTGAATTTGATTCTCAACGCATGGCGGTGAATTTTAACCGGATGCAAATGCAACCAGACATTACTGGCAATCTGCAGAACCCGGTTGCGGGGTGTGTCGGCGTATCCATGCCGGAACGAGGAGGTCCATATCTGGGATTCCGTAACCTGCTTGGTAAAATCCTTCCAGATCTTGCCGCTTTTGATGGACTCCATGATTTCCGCTATATTTGGAATTTTGGACTTGTTGGCCAAAACAAAAACCTCCGTAAATTTAGCTGAATTAAACTTGGCGCGAAAACATCAGACCCGGAGAAACGATCCAGGCTTACCCCATTCTCCCTTTTCAAAAAGGAATACTTTACTTTTATCGATAACGATCTGACCGTCCGGTCCGATCTCTACTTTCAAACGTTCCAGAGCACGGGGAGCGGGACCCTCAAAGTTCATGCCGTCCATGGTAAATCCGCTACCGTGGCAGGGACATTTGTATTTTCCCTCCGACCTCAACCAGAGCGGCGTGCAACCGAGATGCGTGCACCGCGCCAGAATCGCATAAAGTTTTTCATTGTCGCGAACCACCCACACGCGCTGCTCAGCAACCCATTTAGAGCTGACTTCCCCAACCGTATAGTCTCCCGGGTTACCGGCTTTAAACTTAGGAGACGGCTCGAACAGAACGCGGGGAAACAACAGTCTCAAAAAATACAGAGATGACAACCCCAGTGTGGCCGTGAAACTGGCCCAGCCGGCGAGCGAAAAAAAGTCCCTCCGCGACCACAGCGTATCCTGGGCTTCGTCCTTTTTCCCCTTAGCTTTAGCCTCAGCCTTGGGTGCGGCCGAGCCGGGTTTGGATTCCTCGTTCACTTCACTCATAATTGTAATTATTTCAATATCTTGTGGAAACTCTGTTATGGAAGAACGCGTTGCGGATCACTGGGGTTTACCGCTAGCAGAGGAGCGTTTTTATCATAATTAAATATATGAGTCAAGGCCAGATATTGGACCTAAAACCTTGAATTAACGCTTGGCAGACAGGGCTCGCAGGCAAGCCTTGGCGGCTTTGATCACGGGCTTGAAGAAGATTGGATTTTCATCTCCGGACTGCACCACATCGCGAATGGAAGCACCCTCTCTCAGGGTCGATTGCAGATGACGCATGGACTCGGAGGCCTGGCCTCCCAAAAATTGGGCTCCGATGATCCGTTTCGAATCACGATCTGCGATCACTTTGCAGAATCCTTCTGAAGGGTTACCGGATTCTTTTCCCCCGCCGACATCATACCGGCCTTCCACCGCGCGGTAGCCCTTGAAGTGGGCATCGCCGCTAAGACAACCGATGCTCGCGATTTCCGGATCGGTGTGCAGGCAGAACGGTATCTGGCCACGTTCTAAGGTTTGCCGGCCACCGGCGGCGTTGATTCCAGCCACCCGTCCCTCTTCTTCCGAAATCTCGCGCGAATGGGATCGTCCGGTCACACTGCCCGCGGCGAAAACTCCCTGCAAGGAAGTCTCCATGGTTTCATTCACCCAGATTTCATGGTTCCCGCCTTTTTCGATATTCAAAGGGTCCAACCCCAGTTTCTCCGTGTTGCCCAAACGTTCACCGGAGACCAGCATCCGCTCGGTGGAAAACTTGACGCCGCCGTCCAGCGTGATGTCAATTTGATCGTTGCCTTTAAACAGGGAAATGATTTTCTTGCCGAGGAGCACTTTGATCTTTTGTTTTTTGAATCCCGCTTCCAGAGCGCTAATTAAATCGGGGTCCTGCTGGTGGATCAGCCGGTGGTTTTTGTCCACCAGAAATACTTTGGTTCCGAGAAGGTGGAATAATTGCGCCGTCTCCAGCGCGGACGTATCGCCCCCCACGATCAACACAGAGGCCGGAGTCTCGTCCCAATTCAGCAGACCGTCGAGCGGTAAAATCGTCTGATCGTCAAAAGGAATCATCGTCACCGGTTTGACCCGCGACCCGCTCGCCAGGATGACCTTTCCGGCCTTGAGGGTGGAGGGTTGCGCGTCGTGATGAACCAACACCTGGTGGCCTCCGGCCAGGGAACCCTCTCCCTGGATCCATTCCACACCGGCGTTCTGCAGGTCCTCCAGAATTTCCCGGGATGTTTGTTCCGCTTTCTCCTCCATCGCTTGAACCAGAGCGCCCAGCGGAATTTTATCTCCGGAAGATTCCATCTTCTTGCGCAGGACCTGAAGCGGCAATTGCCCTTTGAACAGGGAATGCCCCCCCGGCCGGCGGGCTTCAACCAGACCCACCCGGGCACCCTGCCCCGCCGCGGCCTGAGCCGACGCCACTCCAGCGGTTCCGCCGCCTATGACGACCACTTCGTATTCGTTCATAAACATTCATTTCCGTATGAGGTGATCTCTGGAAATTCATTACAGCACAATTGCGGGAGTTTAGGCAATGGGATCGTTCAGGTTTAAAAAATGCTGAAGGCGGCGATGCCCACCAGCAGGACCAATCCGGTGGAAGCGATGATGGCATGCGCGGTGATATTCCATCGGCGGCTGAGGGGAATCACGGTCAGAAAATAAACCAGGACGCCGTAATTGAACAGGGAGTTCCCGATCAACCGGTGGGTGACGAACAGAAACCCTCCCAAAGATATCAGGACCGCCCCGTAAACAGCGCGGTGGAACTGGTATCGCTTTCTGCGAACATCCTTGGGCAGCATGCTGACGCCGACCATGATGTTGGCGATGACCATCAGGATGGTGAGTAATATAGTGAGAAAACTGGGATGGGAAAAAATCTCGCTTAAGCGGGTGGCCTGCATGGAGGATGAAAATCCCTGGAGGAAGATATTGGTGCCGATGGGGAGAGTCGAACTCCCACGGGTCGCCCCATACGCCCCTCAAGCGCACGTGTCTACCAATTCCACCACATCGGCATTGATTTCAGTAAAGCTCAGTCTAGGGGCAGATCTGCTTGGTTATCGAATGGGCTGGGGATCTGTTCGGTGATGCTTTCCACCTCGCTGATCACAGAATCCTGGTCCTTTTTGGTGGAAATCACCGACAGGGTTAAGGAGGTAGTCATAAAAACAAACGCCGCTCCGGCGGTGAGCTTGGTGAGGAAATTCACCGAGCAACTGCTTCCGAACATGGCCTGACTGCCCGCAGAACCCAATGAAGCCCCCATAGCGGCCCCTTTTCCTGCCTGCAGTAAAATCACAAGAATCAGAAACAATCCGACCATCACATGCAAAACGCTAAGAAAGGTATGCACGGGAAACCTCCAGAAAACGATTACGGAACGGCATCAATAATAGCATAAAACAAATCGGCGTCCAAACTTGCACCGCCCACCAGCGCGCCATCAATATCCGGTTGCGCCAGCAATCCGGGGCTATTCTCGGGGGTGACACTGCCGCCATAAACAATCCGGTTGTCTTGGGCGGTATCCTCCCCGAACTGCGAGACCAGGCGGCCGCGAATAAATTCATGAATGTCCTGAGCCTGCTCGGGCTGGGCATTTTTGCCGGTGCCGATGGCCCACACCGGTTCGTAGGCAACCACCACTTTTCTTATTTCTGGCGGGGTCAATCCCTTCAACCCCTCCTGCAACTGGGTCCCGATAATATCCCGGGTCTGCCCCGCCTCCCGTTGCTCCAGGGTTTCTCCCACGCACAATATGGGATAGAGACCCTCCGACAAGGCGGTTTTTAATTTCTGATGAACCAGAGCGTCATCTTCCTGAAACAATTGGCGACGTTCGGAGTGGCCGACCAGGACGTAACGGCATCCCACTGATTTCAACTGGGTGCCGGACACTTCTCCGGTCACCGCCCCCTGGGACAAATGCGACAGGTTCTGCGCGCCCAGATGAATACCGCTGCCGCGCAACGCTTCTGCCGCAGAAAACAACGCCGTGAAAGAGGGGATCAACACCACTTCCGCCGGACTGGATGGGTCCAGCCTGCCCCTCAAAGCCCGGATCATTTCCAAGGATTCCGGGACGGTTTTATTCATCTTCCAGTTCCCGGCAATCAGCGGTTTTCTCATATTTCACTTTAATATTGTATTCTTAAATACCTTTTTTAATTAAGTATTTTAGTACGTCTTTAGTACGGGAGGAGTAGCCCCATTCGTTATCGTACCAGGCGAGAACCTTGACCATATTCTTCTGGATCACTTTAGTCGAGGGGGCGTCGACAATGCTGGAATCCTCCGCTCCGTAAAAGTCGACAGAGACCAGGGGCTGTTCTTCATAGCGCAGAATACCTTTCAACTCGTTTTGGGCGGCCTCTTTGAATATTGCGTTCACTTCCTCTTTGGAGGTTTCCCGGTCCACCTCGGTGACAAAGTCGATCAGAGAGACGTTGGGCGTGGGCACCCGGATGGCCATCCCGTCCAGTTTTCCTTTGAGTTCGGGCAGCACCAGAGCAACCGCCTGGGCCGCTCCGGTGGTGGTCGGGATCATGGACATGTTGGCGGCCCGCGCCCGGCGTAAATCCTTATGAGGCATATCCAGAATTTTCTGGTCGTTGGTGTACGAGTGGATGGTGGTCATCAGTCCCTTCTGGATACCCAGCCGGTCATTCAGGACCTTGGCCACCGGAGCCAGGCAATTGGTGGTGCAGGAGGCATTAGAGATGATCTGGTGCTGTTTAGGATCGTACTGGTCTTCATTGACACCCATAACCAAGGTCACATCGGGATCGGTCGCCGGGGCGGAAATGATCACCTTGCGGGCGCCGGCCCGAAGATGCTTGGAAGCCGCTTCACGCTTGGTAAAGAGACCGGTGGATTCGATGACCACCTCGATTCCCAGATCCTTCCAGGGCAAATCATCGGGATCGCGGACCGACAGGACCTGTATCGGCTTGCCGTCGACCAGCAAACGGCCATCCTCTCCCTGAATGTCGTGGGGATTGATCCCCTGAATGGAATCGTACTTGAACAAATGCGCCAGGGTGGCGGCATCGGTCAAATCATTGATGGCGACGACTTCGATGTCCGAACACTGTTGGTCCTTCAAAATACATTTCAGGACGTTTCTTCCGATCCGTCCGAAACCGTTAATAGCCACTTTGGTGGTCATTGAACCTCCTTACTGCAACATGACATGGAACCCGCACTCGGCCCATTTTCTCTTTAAACGCTGATTGATTCAATGCAATTCTTGAGGAGAACGCTACCAGGAATTCTAGGGAAAACTGGAAGGAGCCGAATTATGAAGAAAATGCCGGGGCAAGTCAACCGTTGACCGCCGGGAAAACCGGTTATCGGGTGCGTTGCGCCTCCCCGGCCTGAATGGCCTGGATCATATTGCGGACCGCCTGCTTGAGGCCGTGATAAACCGAACGCGATACCAGGCTGTGCCCGATGTTCAACTCCTCGATCTCCGGCACCGCGGCGATGGCCACCACGTTTTCATCGGTCAGACCGTGCCCGGCAAACACACGCAGGCCCTGTTCCGCCGCATGGCGGGAAGCGTCTCGGATTTTTTCCAATTCCCGTTGCACCGCACCGGCTTCTCTCAATTCCGAATAGGACCCGGTATTGATTTCGATACTTTCGGCCCCCACCTCCCGTGCCGCGTCTATCTGCCGGGGATCGGGATCGACAAACAGGCTGAACCGAATTCCGTTCGATTGAATCCGGTCCCCGACTTTTTTAAGCTGTTCTTTCTGGGAAAAGACGTCCAATCCGCCCTCGGTGGTGATCTCCTGCCGTTTCTCGGGAACCAGGGACACCTGATAGGGCTGGGTGTCGAGGGCGATGTGCACCATCTCCTCCACCGCCGCCATTTCCAGATTGAGCACGGTGGTGATGTTTTGCCGGATACGGGACACGTCGTGATCCTGAATGTGCCGCCGGTCTTCGCGCAGATGGACGGTGATGCCGTCGGCCCCGGCCTGTTCGGCCAAAAGCGCCGCTACCAGAGGATCCGGCTCTATTGTTTTCCGGGCCTCCCGGAGGGTTGCGACATGATCGACGTTGACAAATAAACGAATCTTATTCCCCATGTTGGATTTTCAAAATTTCACTCACTATTCTAATGGCCCGACAGGTTTCCAGAACATCATGCACCCGCAAAATCTCCGCACCTTTGATGACTCCGATCACGGCGGTGGCGAGAGAACCCTCCAGCCGCTCGGCGACCGGCAAATCGAGAATCTTGCCGATAAACGATTTGCGGGAAGTCCCCAGCAACAGCGGCTTGCCCAGTGCGCTGAATGTTTCCAGCCGGGCGATGATTTCCAGGTTGTGTTCCACAGTCTTGCCGAACCCGATCCCGGGGTCCACCCAGATGCGGTCGGGGGCGATGCCCGCCGCTTCGGCGGTTTGAATCCCCTGCTCCAGAAACTGCCGAATCTCGCCCACACAATCGTCGTAGTAAATCTCCTCCTGCATGGTTGCCGGCGTACCTCGCATGTGCATGATCACTACACCGGCATCGTATTCGGCGATGATGGGCGCCATTTCCGAGGTGCGGAGCCCGGTGATGTCATTGATGATGGCCACACCTTCTTCCAAAACCTTTTGCGCGACCCCCGGTTTGAAGGTATCCACTGACACGGGCACCGCACAGTTTTTACACAATTGCGAAACTACGGGAAGAATAATGGCCAGTTCCTCATTTTCGGAAATGGGCTTTGCGCCGGGCCGGGACGATTCCGCTCCCACATCCAGATAGTCGGCCCCTTCTTGAATCATCCGCTCGGCCATTTTAAGGGCGGCGGTGACGGTCGGCACCCGGCTGTCGGGATAAAACGAATCGGGCGACAGGTTGATGATCCCCATAATTTTAGCTGTTGGGAGATCGTTTTTCGAATGTGAAGAAGGAGTCACCGCGAACCCGATCCGGTTAGGATGAAAAAAAGCTCCGTTCCCGATGCCTCAGGAACGGAGCTTAATTTACTTAAAACTTTTTATAAGAAACCATACTCCCTTATGCAGGAGACGGATCCGGTATGGCGCCCCCTCCCAGCAGGCCTTCGGAGCCATCCCGAGATTTTGGCTTTTTCGTGTCCTTTTTCTCAGAGAGAATCCCCTCTTCGGTATGCTCCTCTTTCGGCGTTCCATCGTCATCGGACTCCGACGGCTTGCCGTCGACGATCTCTACGATTTCATTCCGGTTCAGAGTTTCATGCTCCATCAGGGCTTTGAAAATCTTCTCAAGCGTATCGCGGTTTTCGGTGAGAATTTCTTTGGCTTTGTAGTAACCGCCCATGACCAGTGCCTTGACTTCCAGGTCGATCAATTTGGCGGTTTCGTCACTGAAGTTTTTCTGTACGGAGAAATCCCTTCCAAGGAAAATCTGCTCCTCTTTGGCTCCATAACTCAGGGGACCCATTTTCTCGCTCATGCCCCACTCACAGACCATTTTACGGGCCGTTTCGGTGGCACGCTCGATATCGTTCCCTGCTCCGGTGGTGATTTCTCCGAGACAGATTTCTTCAGCCACGCGTCCACCCATCATGATCGTAAGATTGTTGACCAGATATTTCTTGGGATAGGTGTGTTTGTCCTCCTCAGGTATCTGCATGGTTACGCCCAAGGCCTGGCCCCGGGGAATGATGGTCACCTTGTGCAAAGGATCGGCTCCAGGAAGCAGATGAGCCACCAGCGCGTGACCGGCTTCATGATAGGCCGTGTTTATCTTTTCTTTTTCCGTAATCACCATGCTCCGCCGCTCGACGCCCATCATGACTTTGTCCTTGGCGTCTTCGAAGTCGATCATGGTGACCATTTTCTTTTCGGCCCGCGCGGCCAAAAGAGCGGCCTCGTTGACCAGGTTCGCCAGATCGGCCCCGGTGAAACCGGGAGTGCCGCGGGCGATGATCTTTAAGGACACATCATCATCAAGAGGCACCTGTGTGGTATGAACTTTGAGGATGCCTTCGCGGCCTCTGATATCGGGCCGGGAAACCACGACCTGCCGGTCGAAGCGTCCGGGACGCAACAAGGCGGGA
Organism: Nitrospina sp.; assembly: GCA_004357365.1. Classification (GTDB taxonomy): domain Bacteria; phylum Nitrospinota; class Nitrospinia; order Nitrospinales; family Nitrospinaceae; genus SZUA-226. The sequence goes on along the minus strand of SMVT01000076.1, from coordinate 427 downwards.
TCGAGTACATCCGGCCGGTTGGTGGCGGCAATCAGGATCACCCCTTCATTGTTTTCGAAGCCGTCCATTTCGACGAGCAACTGGTTCAGGGTCTGTTCGCGTTCGTCATGGCCACCGCCCAGGCCGGCACCGCGGTGCCTGCCGACGGCATCGATTTCGTCGATGAAGATGATGCAGGGGCTGTTCTTCTTGCCCTGTTCGAACAGGTCGCGCACGCGGGAGGCCCCCACGCCGACGAACATTTCCACAAAGTCGGAACCGCTGATATTGAAGAAGGGCACACTGGCTTCTCCCGCGATGGCCCGGGCCAACAGGGTTTTGCCGGTTCCCGGAGGGCCGATCAGCAGAACGCCTTTGGGAATTTTACCGCCCAGTTTGCTGAACTTTTGGGGTTCCTTTAGAAATTCGATGATTTCGTGCAACTCTT
>SMVT01000075.1 GCA_004357365.1 Nitrospina sp. | reverse complement strand
TCCCGGCCGTCCCGAACGCCGCCGGAGTGGACGTGCCGTCCTACACGCTGAAGCTGGTTAAGAACCTGGTCGAGCCGAAACCGGTCAGGGAATTCGATTGCCGGGAAAAGGTCTATTTGATGACGACCTGGTTCAAGGTGCACGGCCCGCACCGCGTCACCGCACGCTGGTTCAATCCCGAAGGGATGTTGCAGGACGAAGGTCATCTGGACTTCGTCGCGCAACACGACCAAACCGACGGCTGGCTGGCTCTGGAATTTTTAAACGTGGAAAACCCCGCGGGGTCGACGCATCTCAACGCGGAGGTGGCGAAGTTTTACGGCCAGTGGAAGGTGCGGGTTCTGCTGGACAACAACTTTCTGGAAGAGCGGGAATTTTTCGTGCGGTGCAAATAACACGGAACGTCAATCGGCATCGCCGTCATCAAACGACTCCGAAAAACGGTCCTTCATTTTGCCCAGGTCTTTTTTGTTCCTCTGAACTTTCTTTAAGAGAGACCGCAACTCCGGTTCCGGAAACAATTCGTTGAGATCGGTCTCCTCTTCCGGGAACAACGGGTTCAGGTCGATTTCTTCTTCTTCGGCGGCGGGATCGGTTTCCACGCCTTCGGGGGCGGGAATCTCCGCGTTTAAAGATTCCTCCGATGCAGGCTGGGGCGGGACGGGTTCCTGTTCGATCATCACAAAGCTCCTTCCTCGATACTTACCACATACTACTTAAATTCATTCACCGGCACAAGCCCGGGCAAGGCCCGGCGCTAATTTAGCAGGAGCAGAATGGCGCGATTGAACCGTTAACTTCGCATTCAAAAGCACCTAAAATATTCTTACCGGGCTTCAAAACCGGGTCAGGTAAACGCCCATGAACGTGGCGAAGACGATCGCGCCGAGGGTGATGCCGCCCAGATACTTCATCTTCTCCAGCGTCGGGCGGACCAATGCGCGGTTTTCCGGCCGGAGGTCCAGGTGCGCGATTTGGGCACGCAGGCCGAAGGTCTGGTACAGGCTCAATAGAAACGCCCCGGCCACAAAGATCAGTTTGATGCCGAGGATATTGTAATACCCTTCCTTGAGGTTGACCTGCTCGGTGTAATTTTCCATCATGTAATACACCCCGGAGCCGATCAACACCAGCAGAGAGACAAACACCGTCGGCGCCAGCAGTTCGATGAGTTTATACGGGACGGAATGCTCGTCCAGCGAGTCGCTGCTTTTCGGGTCGTAGACGCGGGGCCAAAACAGGACCAGCACGAACACACTGCCTCCCGCCGCCACCACCGCGGCCATCAGGTGGACGAACATGATGATCGTGTCGGTCATGATGAGAGATTTTTCAGGTAATCGATGAGCAGGCGGACGCCGTAGCCGGACCCGCCTTTGGGCACATAGGGTTTTTCGTTGGAGGTCCAGGCGGTGCCCGCGATGTCGAGATGCGCCCAGGGGTAATCGCCGGTAAACGGTTTCAGAAACGCCGCGCCGGTGATCGTTCCGGCGCCGACCCCCTTGGACGCGATGTTTTTAAGATCGGCGATATCGCTCTTCACGGCCTTTTCGAATTCTTCGTACAAAGGCAACTCCCACATGCGCTCGCCGGTGGCGTCTCCGCTCTGGATCAATTGCTGAATCAATTTTGAATCGGTGCCCACCACCGCGCAGGCGACGTGCCCCAGCGCCATGATCACCGCACCGGTCAGGGTGGCGAGATCGATCAGCACTTTGGGTTTGTAACGTTGCGCATAAATCAGCGCATCCGCCAGAATCAGACGGCCTTCCGCGTCGGTGTTCAGCACTTCGATGGTCTGGCCGTCGGCGGCGGTGAGGATGTCTCCCGGCTTGATGGCGGAGCCTCCCGGCATGTTTTCGGTGGCGGGGACGATGCCGACGACGTTGACCTTGAGTTTCAGACTCGCCGCCGCCTGCAGGGTGCCGAGGGTGACCGCGCCGCCCGACATGTCGAACTTCATCTCGTCCATTCCCGCGCCGGGTTTCAGGGAGATGCCCCCGGTATCGAAGGTGACGCCATTGCCGACAATGACCACCGGCGGGTCTTTCGCTTTGCCGCCTTTGTATTCCAGCACGATGAACTTGGGCGGCTCGTGACTGCCCTGGGCCACACCCAGCAGGGATCCCATCTTCAGTTTTTGCATGTCCTTTTTCTCAAGAACCTTGCAGGTGATCTTGTACTTGCGCGCCAGGCTCTGGGCGGCCTTCGCCAGAAACGCGGGGGTGGCGATGTTGCTGGGATGGTGCATGAGATCACGGGTGGCGATCACCGCCTCGCACAACTTCCCGGCCTGGTCCACGCCTTTTTGATAAGCCGTCACCTGCGGTTTGCCCGGCACCAGCAGGATGATCTCTTTGATGCGTGACGGTGGATTGTCCTGGTCGACACTTTTGTATTGATCGAAATGGTAGAGCCCGAGCTGAGCGCCCTCCATGATCGCCCCGGCCACGGGATGTGCGGTTTGGGATTTTTTGGCTTTGCCGGGTTTGCCGGCGTCCTTGCCGTCCAGGAAGAACGCCATTTTTTTATGACGCGACTTTTCCACGGACTTGGCGGCGGTGCCCGCGGCCTGGCGGATCGACTCCTCGGTGATGTCCTTCGATTTTCCCAATCCCACCACGATCAGGGAATCCGCTCCCATCAATCCGCGCACACTCTGCTCGAAGGTTTGGTTGAGTTTGCCCTCGAAGCGTTTGGCCTTGAAGGCGGCGGTCAACGCACCATTCAACAGGCCGTCGATTTGTTTCAAGAGGCCCGCCGGATTTTTCTCCGGATTGAACAGGACCAGGCAATCGGTTTTATGTTTGAGAACGTCGTCGGCCTTTACGGAGGTTTTGATCATGATGATTTTCAGGGGTTAGGATTGGTGGAATAGCAAGCTTGGAAATTCTATGGGAATCACCCCGAGGACACAAGGACAAACTCGAACTCTACAGGGCTCCGGAGCCAACGGCGGAGAATGCGGTGGGGTCAAATGGCGAGGGCTCCGAAGCGGGTGCGCCAGCGGCGGATGGTGGCGCGCCACATCAAGACCGCCTGAAGCAGGGGCGGCGCCACGGCGTACGCGAAGTTCACCGATCCATCCGGAAGAAACAGCGGATTGAATATATCCATCCAGACCACGCCCAGCAACATGGGAATCAGAATATAAAGGACGGTCCAATAAACCACGGCAGTGGCCAGGGCGCGCTGCGGTTTGTCGGAGAAATAGAAGTAGAGGAGCAGGGCAATGTCCCGCATCAAAAAGCACATCGCGGCGGCGACCCATCCGTAAAGATTGATCATGTCACCCTCATCGTTCAAAAACGTCCCACCGAGCAGGGCATGCAGCGCCAGCAGGCCGGCGGCGGTGGCCCAGGCCAGGATCGAAGCCACCAGCCAACGCGGAATTTCACACAACGCCGCCTGGATGCGATGGGACCTCCACAGGTGGAACAGGCGGCGGATATCCACTCCATCGGACCGCTCCCACAATAAAATGACATAGGTGAACGCCACCATCAGGCCCCACCCGAGTAGCAGGCGGGCCACCCAGAAATTCAGGCCATTGAGGGAAATGATGTCCTTTTCCTGCGGAAACCCCATGGCATACACCAGCACGAAAATCAGGAAAGCCTTCCAGACCCAGGGGGGATTGGCCACCTGGAGCTCGCGCCGCATCTGCATGTAAACGCCGGTGATGGTCCAGGCCAGGAAAAGATACAGCGAGGCCAGCCAGAACCAGAACTCGCTGAACTCACAATGGTACCAATGCACCGCCTTCGACAATTTAATCGGCTCGAAAGATGAGAGGATAACGCTGGGCAGTAAGGGCAAACCCAGCAACAGAGACAGTCCGGACCGCCGCTTGCTTTTGGAAAATCGGTTTTGCGCCTGCCACATACCCAGCAGGAACCCCCAAGCCTGGAACCAGATCACCACCCCGACGATAAACAGTACCGCGGGCACAATGCCGTGGGACAGCATGATCCATTTGTGATCCGGACGCGGAAACAGAAAAATATCCGGAGCCAGTATCAAGGTGAGCACGAACACCCCCAGGCTCCACAAACCGACATACCAGGAGAACAGGGTGCTGCCGAACAGTTTCCCCCAAGTCATCGACCAGGGATTGATGGAGGTCAGGCGTTGCAGGGGCCAGGTCTTGTTCTGGATTTCCGTCACCAGCGCGTTCTCCGACAGATAGGCTCCCCACAACCCTGAGAACAGAATGAACATCCACAATGAGGTCAGCAACAGCGCCTGATCGCCGTGCTCGCCGAAGAACAGGATCAGGTAGTAAAACCCGCCGAAGATGAGCGGCGTGGCGATCAGCCGGTGCGGCGTGATCTCCAGCCAGAAGTTTCTCTGGAACTCGGGATTACGATGCATGGGGACGGGCTCCGAATTTTTCCAGATAGGTTTCCTGCAGGTTTTTTTCCCGGACAGCCAGCGCACACACCGGCCAGCCCCGGTCCATCAATTGCTTGAGCAGTTGATGCTGGGCCTCGCTGGTGCCTTCAAACATGAATTCGATGGAGGTGCCGTTCGCCTCAATCTGCGTGATCCGCTCCTCCCGGCTCAACGCCTCGGCCAGACCCTCCGCCGGGCGGGCCAGGGTGGCGACCAGGGGTCTCACGTTCTGGACTTTCTGGTCCTTGATCGCTGTATGTTCCTCCATTTTGCCGTCGTGGATCACCATCATGTGGGTGGAGTAGTTCTCCAGCTCCGACAGAATGTGGGAGGACACTATCAGGGTTTTGCCCTCATCGCGCAACTCGAGAAGCAGTTCCGACAACTGGTGGCGGGCTTTCGGGTCCAGACCCGAGGCCGGTTCGTCCAGCAGGATGATTTTCGGTTCGTGAATGATCGCCTGACCGATCGCCAGCCGCTGGCGCAAACCGCGCGACAGGCTGCCGGCCTTATCATTCAACCGGTCCGACAGATGCACTCTTCTGGCGGTCAGTTGAACCGTGGACGTTACCTTTTCATATGGAATATTTTGCGCCAGAGCTATATATTGGAGGCATTGGCCGACGGTCAAATCATCATAAAGTCCATAAAAGTCCGGGAGAAATCCGATCAGGCGGTGGCATTCCCGGGGATTGTCCAGTACCGAAACGTTGTGCAGGCGGATATATCCGGAAACCGGCCGAGCGAGCGCTGCCAGGCAGTTCATCAGGGTGGTTTTGCCCGCACCGTTGGGACCCACCAGGGCGGTCACCGTACCGGGCTCTATGGCAAAAGAAACCCTATCCAGGGCTCTTTTACCGGGATATTCAAATGTTAAATCCCTAACCTCAATAAGGGACATAAATGCTCCTGAAATGCGCAAGAAACTGTCTCAAATAGGTTAAGGCCTATCCTGCGCAAAAAAAAATAAAAAAACGGGTATATTTATTACCATTTTTAGACTGATTATATATAATATAGCCCTACCGAAATGAAAATTTAAAAGGGGGGGTTTGCCATGCTCAACAAGCTGATGGCCAAAAGATGCGTTCTTTTGCTGGCAATGGGTTGTTTTCTTTCCGTTTGGACTACCTCTTTTGGGGAAGTTATTCTTGAATATCCCACCCCTACACCCGACAGCAGTCCGGCCGATCTGGCTTTTGACAGCCAAGGCAATCTCTGGTTTACCGAACTCAATGCCAACCGGATCGGGAAACTGGTGCCCTCCCAAGGGAAACCCCTGACCCAACAGGGCTTTACCGAATACGAACTGCCGCATCCCAACAGCAAACCCCATTACCTGACGGTAGCCCGCAATGGCCTGGTCTGGTTCACGGAAATGGGCGGCAACCGCATCGGCAGTTTGGACCCCAAAACAGGCATCATCAAGGAATATGAGATTCCCTCCCCCCACAGTGAACCCCACCAGATCGCGGAAGGAACCGACGGCTCAATCTGGTTTCTGGAATTTCAAACCAATAAAGTGGGCCGGCTGAACCCGAAGACTGGCGCGATCACGGAATATCCGGTGGGACCCGGCAATCCGCATGCCCTGGCTGTGGACGGGGACAAACTGTGGTACACCCAGGGCGGCATGTTCTGGGTCAACCTGTTTTTCAATAAACTGGGGTACCTGAATACGAAGACGGGCGAGGTGCAGGAGATCGCGGTCCCTCCGGAAAAATCCGTCCCGCACGGATTGACCTTGTCCGCGAACGGGACGGTGTGGTTCACCCAGATGTTTGCCAGCAAGTTGACCAAACTGGAACACAGGAACGGCAAACCGCACCTCGTGGAATATTTTCTGGGCAAACGGCGCAGTCCGCATGACCTCCAGATCGATGAAAAACGGGGCTACGTCTGGTTCACCGCCGCCCGGCCCGATGCCATCGGCCGGCTGGACCTGTCGCAGGCGGAGCCGGGAACCTCCAAAGGCGTGAAATTCTATAAACTACCCGACCCGCACAGCCATCCCACCCAAATTATCCTGGACAAGGACGGCAACGTCTGGTTTACGGAGATGGGGATGTATTTCCGGGGCCGGTACAACAATAAAATCGGCAAGCTGATCCCCTGAGGGCACCGCCATTTCAGTGGTGCCGGGCTTCAACATCCGACCTTCCCCTGCCATTTTAAATAACACCTGCAAGTCCCCGGTATTGCAAAACCTGCCTGAGGTCCGCTTCAGTCCCGGCCACCCGGGGCCCGTTTGCATATCCGACCCCGGGGTGGCGGTGCGGGTAAAAACACTGGTTTGAGGGGGCTTTGGGCAGGGTTCTGCGGGATTTCCCCGAAAACCTCCCGCCTTTGCCCCGGGGAGCTGTATTTTCTTTCATTTCAAGGCTTAGGCCGGGAGATTTTCCTGAAATCCGGGGCGGATTTTATGGAAATATCTTGGCACCTGTGCGAATTTATATTATCATCTGCGTTTGCCCGTGGTGTCCCCCGGATCAGAATTTCCCGGGCTCACGGTTGATTAAGAATCCTGATTTCAATGATTATATAGATTCATAGGAGAAGCCCCATGGAAGCTGTGGCGGAGCAAGCCAAAGCCTCGAGCACCAAAAAAGACACGGTCAGGATCACCATTTGCAAAAGCCTGAGCGGTATCGCCGAAGGCGCCGAAAAGGTCTATCAAGAATTCGAGAAACAGATCGAAGAACACAAGGCGGTAGCGGAAATCATGGAAAAGGGCGGTTGTTCCCTGGGCCAGGTCGGATGCCGGGGGTATTGCAGCCGCGACGTTCTGGTGGATGTCTATGTTCCCGGTCAACCGCGCGTTACCTATGAACGCGTCAAGCCGGAGATGGTGGTCAAGATCATGCAGGACCACATCATCGGCGGCAAAACCGTCGCTAAAAACGCGGCCAAGCCGGATTATTACGAAAAACTCGAGAAGCAGACGCGCGTGGCCCTGGCGCACGGCGGCAACATCGATCCGGAAAATATCGACGACTACATCAAGGTCGGCGGTTATGAAGCACTCAAGAAGGTGCTGACCACCATGACCCCGGCGGAAGTGATCGCCGAGATCAAGAAATCCAACCTGCGCGGCAAGGGCGGCGGCGGTTTCATCACCGGCGAAAAATGGGAAAAGGCCGCCCGCCAAGAGGCGGAAAAACGCTACATCATGGTCAACGGCGACGAAGGCAACCCGTCTTCCTACATGGACCGCAGTGTGATGGAGGGTTCTCCCCATCAGGTGCTGGAAGGTTTATTGATCGGTGCCTACGCCATTCAGGCGACCGATGCCATCATCTACACCCGTTCCGATTACGGCATTGCGGTGCGCCGTCTGAACATGGCTCTGGAGGCGGCACGCGAGCGCGGCTTCCTCGGCGACAACATCATGGGCACCGGATTCAGCATCGACTGTTACGTGCATGAAGGCATGGAAGCGTTTATCGGCGGCGAGTCCACCGCGCTGATGGAGTCGGTCGAAGGCAAACGGCCGTTCCCGAAAGCCCAGCCGCCGCATTCCTCGGAAAAAGGATTGTACGGTTACCCCACCATCCTCAACAACGCCGAAACGTATGCGACGGTGCCGTTTATTATCAGTAAAGGCGCCGACTGGCACCTCTCCATGGGACCGGACAACGCCCACGGATGTAAAACCTGGGCGTTGGCGGGCAATATCAAGTACAACGGGCTCATGGAATTGGATATGAACACCACGGTCCGGGAAATCATCGAAGATTATTGCGGCGGCATCCTCAAGAAAAAAGAGTTGAAGGTGGTGCATATCGGCGGCGTGACCGGCGGGTTCCTGCCTCCGGATAAAATCGACATCAAAACCGATTACGAAAGCCTGCTCGAGGCCGGCGCCCTCATGGGCCAGGCCAGCCTGTCGGCTTATGACGAGTCCGCCTGCGTGATCGACCTGACCCGATTTTGCATCGGCTTCAACGAATCCGAAACCTGCGGCAAGTGCACCCCCTGCCGTATCGGGTTGACCCTGATAAAAAACATGCTGGACGATATCGCCGAAGGCCGCGGCAAAATTGAATATCTCGACAAGCTCCAGGCCCTGTGTGAAGAAATCAATGTCACTTCACTGTGCGGCTTAGGCGAAACCGCCGTTTATTCGGTACTGACCGGGCTCAAGTATTTCCGCAAAGTATACGAGCGGCATATTGTCGATCAGGTATGCGATGCGGCCATGTGTACCGGTCTCTACATATACTTTGTGAAAGAGGACGATTGTGTGGCCTGCGGGGCTTGCATCAAGCCCTGCCCCACCGGTGCGATCACCGGCGGCACTAAAAAAGTGGCGGCCCATATCGATATGGACCTGTGCATCAATTGCAACGCATGTTACCAGGCCTGTAATTTCCTGGCGATCGCCTGAGGCGCCGCCGTCATCAATCATTTCCATCTGATGGCTCTCCCCGGAAACGATGTTTCCGGGGATTTTTTTTGTTTGATTTAACCCTCTTTAAGTGGACAGTCACCTTTTCGGGGGATTTCCGGTGGTCTCTTCCTAAGACTGCGATATAATAGAAGAAATACATTTACATTGATTAATTTTTGTTTAACGGGGACGTGTATGGTGCTGAAGACCTGCGTGCGAAATCTGACGGTAATTCTGATGGCTCTGCTGTTTCAGGCGGGTGGGGTCCTGGCCGGGGAAGCGATTCCTAAAACCGGCGACCAGGCCTGGGATACTCTGTCTCAGGTCAAAAAGGACTGGATGCTGAAATTGTACGACATTGTGACGGAAGACCGCCCGGAGCTGATACCCATCGCCGACGAAAGTCTCGAATGGCGGATGAAGGAGATGGCCTACGATACCCGGAAATTCCAGTACATGTCCGAAAAACATCCGGATATGATCATCCGCGATCAGGGGCTCCCGGCGTTCATGGACCTCGACTGGTTCCCCGAATTTTCGAAAGATTTGTGCGGCAAGGACCCCTCGTTCGCCGAGCTGGAAAAGAAAGTTCTGCAATTAAAGGAAGCGATCCCAAAAAGCAAAAACTGGAAACAGCTGGAAGAGTTCATCCATGGTCTGAGCAAGGATGAAAAGCACCAGGAAAAGTTCAAGCAGTTCACCGCCGAGTTGGCCCGTGTTCAGAGAATCCTGAACCGGAAAGCCATCGAATTGTCCCGGCAAAATTAATAACCCCCCGGTAGCGGCACCCCATCTTTAAATCCCAACCTTAATTTAAAACCGGAAATCTTCGAGCCCCTTGAATTTTGGGGAATGGGTGAATTGCGTGAAGGTGTTGACGCTGAACCGGTTGTTCCTGAGATCCAGTTTTTTAATTCTCGTGAAAAGGTCCGACTCGGACAGCGCCTGGATTCCCCTGGGACCGATCTGGTTGTTGCCGACGCGCAGTTCATGCAGGTGGGTCAGGTGCGGCGACCGGGCGATGGCCTCCAGCCCGGCGTCGCTCATGAAAATATTCCACAGGAACAGGCGCTTGAGCCGCCCGAAGTTTTCGGAAGCGGCCAGGATACCGACGCCGCGGTCCAGGAGTTCGTTGTAGCTCAAATTCAATTCTTCGAGGCGGGAAAACTTTTTGGACACCGCCAGAGCCAGCACCGCCGGACCTTTGATATCGGTTTTCTCCAGATTCAAGCGCCGCAACCCTTCGAATGAGGCCGACTCCACCAGCCCCACCACGCCTTTATTGCCGATGGCATTGTCCATCAGGTTCAGCGATTTCAGATTTTTGAGATGTTCCGATGAGGCCAGCACCATCAACCCCCGGTGATCGAAATGGTTGTTACGCAGGGACAGCGTTTCCACCCCGGCCAGCTCCGGACACCGGGCCAGCGCCTCGAGGCCGCTGTTGTTCAAACGCCGGCCGTTGAGATTGAGGGTGGTCCCGTCCAGATGCTTGCGGAACAATTGCCGTATATGCAGGTCGTTGAGTGCACCTTTTCCCTGTTGGTCAAAATCGTTGTCGTGCATGAACAATTCGCGAATGCCGGAAAGGTTTTTCGATTGCGCCAGAGCCTTGGCTCCTTCGGTGCCGATGTGGTTGGAGTTCAAAAGAAGCGTCTCCAGCCGGTTGATGGTCGGCGAGTACGCCAGCAGTTTAGCTCCGGCCTCGTCGATCCGGTTCCAGCCCAGATTCAGATGCGTCAGCGGCGCAAAGGCTCCGGTCGGCACCCAGTCTTCGAGAGTTCCCGCGTCAATTTGATTGCTCCGCAAATTGAGCCACCTTAACGAAGCATTGGCGGCGCCGTCCGGGAACCGGCTCAGGCGGCTGGCGCCCACCCGGTTGAGTTCCAGTTCCAGAAATTCCAACTGCGGCAACCGGGACGATTTGATCAGGGCCAGGGCTCCGGCGTCACCCACGCGGTTGTGGGTCAGGTTGATCAGTTTGACCCGGCCCAAGTGAGGCGAATCCGCCAGCGCCTGCGCGCCGGCGTCGCCGATGGCGTTGGAGTCCAGATGCAGATGCGTCAGATGCTTGAGCGTGGGACAGTCCGCCAGAGTGCGCACTCCGGCATCGGAGATTTCGTTCCAGCTCAGGTTCAGCACCCGCACATGGGACAAATCGCATTTGCGCGCGAGATAGATGACGCCAAGGTCGCCCAGCCGGTCATAACTCAAATCCAGGCTCGCGGCCTGCCATCCCAGTTTTTCCTGGATGGCGTCGAGGATGCGTTGGTGGCCGTTTTGAGAGGCCAGGGGGTGCGGTTCAGTCATCTTCCTGGGGCAGGTCCGATTTAAAAGTTGCCAATGCCTTGAGGCGCGCCGAGCCGTGCATCGCTTCCAGACCGTCGGGTTCCATGCGATTGTAGGTCAGGTTCAAGGTGGTGAGGTTGCGCAGTCCGGGACATTCGGCCAATGCCTGCATGCCCGCCGCACCGATGCCGTTGGCGTCCAGATGCAGAACCTTCAGCCGGTTGAGATGCTTGGAGTGTGCCAGCGCCGCCGCCCCTTCGTCGCCCACCCGGTTGAACGACAGATCCAACGTTTCCAGCCGGGACAGATAAGCCGATTCCGCCAGTGCCGCCGCCCCTTCCGGGCCGATTTTGTTCGAGTACAGGCTCAGGTATTTCAGGTTTTCAAATTTTTCCGATTCCGCGATATAGCGGACGCCGTCACTGCCGAGCGAATTCTCATACATCCAGAGCTCCTTCACCGACGCGAACAGATTCGACACGGCCAACTCTTCCAGGTAGGAATCCTTCAGCCAGCAATTGTGCATGTAGAGGATCTCGATCCCCGGAACCGCCAT
>SMVT01000074.1 GCA_004357365.1 Nitrospina sp. | reverse complement strand
CCTACTGGGACCAGTTCCAGAAGACCCTTGATGTTGAAATAACCCACCGACTCGATGGGAATCTTGCTTTCGTTCAAGCGGCCGCTGTGCTTGACGGACTTGACGAACGACAGCGCATGCCGGGCACCGTTGTTGTGGGTGACGCCTTCGTTCAGCGCCACTTCCATCAGTTCCTTGATGCGGTAAAACGGCTCGGCCGGTTTGGGACAGCGCTCCACGCATTCCCCGCAGTGGGTGCAGTCCCACATGCCGCCCGGCTTGCTCAATTCCTTGATGCGCTCGCGGGTGGCGTGGTCGCGCGAATCCCCGACGAAGCGCTGGGCTTTCGCCAGTGCCGCCGGACCCAGAAAATTTTTGTCGACTTCCAGCGTGTTGCAATCGGAATAACACGCGCCGCACATGATGCAGGTGCTGGTGGCATCAATTTTCCTGAACTCTTCGGGACTCTGCTGGCGCTCCTGCTCCGGCGCTTTTTCTTTGTTCTGGAGGTACGGTTTTACCTGGTCCACCTTCTCCCAGAACTCCTTGAAATCGGTCACCAGATCCTTGATGACCGGCATGTTGCCCAGCGGTTCCACGGTGATGACCTGGTCCCCGCTCTTCAGCAGTTGCGCCGCCTGCCGTTGACAGGCCAGCAGGGCGTGGCCGTTGCCCTTCATCCCGCAGGACCCGCAAATGGCACTGCGGCAGGACATGCGGTATGTCAGACTGCCGTCCTGGGTCCACTTGATGTGGTTCAGGCAATCCAAAAGCGTCGCGCCCTCGGGAAAATCGTATTCGAAATCCTCGTAATACGGGTCCGGCCGTTTTTCCGGGTTGTAGCGTTTGATTCGAAAAGTAGCCATCAATAGGTTCTTTCTTTGGGTTGATATTTAGTCACGATCACTTTTTTAGATTTTATCTCCATTCCGTCTTCACTTTGGTAGACCAGGCTGTGTTTCAGGAACTCCTGGTCGTCGCGTTTCGGAAAGTCCGTGCGGTAATGGCCGCCCCGGCTTTCCTGGCGTGCCAGTGCGGTAGTGGCGATGATCTCCGCCATCTTCAGCATATTGCCCAGCTCAATGATTTCATAAAGTTCGGTGTTAAACAACCGCCCCTTATCCGTCACCCGGCCTTTTGTGTGACGTTCCTGCAGTCCCTGGATGGTGGCAATGCAGGATTTCAGGTTGTCTGCATCGCGGAACACACCGCATTTCTCCATCATGACTTCCTTCATTTCATTGCGGATATCATTGTAGCTTTCGGTTCCATCCCGTTGAAAAATCTCCTCGATTTGTTTCAACACCCGGGCCTTTTCATGGCCTTCGTTGAAGGCGGCGAACTCCGCACTTCTTGCATATTCCAGCGCCCTCCTCCCGGTGCGTTCGCCGAACACCGTCGCCTCCAACAGGGAGTTGGTGCCCAGCCGGTTGGCGCCGTGTACCGAAACGCAGGCGCATTCGCCCGCGGCGAAAAATCCGGCCATCGGCGTGTTGTCGGCGTCGACCACCACCTGGCCGTGCATGTCGGTCGGAATGCCGCCCATCGAGTAATGCGCCGACGGTTGAATGGGCAGAGGCTCGTTGACGCAATCGACGCCGATAAAATCGATTCCCAACTGGCGGATCTGCGGCAGGCGTTCCATGATACGCGCCTCTCCCAGATGCCTGAGGTCGAGGTGAATGCAGGCTTCGCCGTTGACGCCGCGGCCGGCGTCGATTTCGCTCTGTTCGGCCCGCGCCACGATATCGCGTGGCGCCAGCTCCATGCGCGAGGGCGCGTACTCTTCCATGAACCGGTCACCGTTGCCGTTCAGCAGGTACGCGCCTTCGCCCCGCGCCGCCTCGGAAAACAGAATACCCTGACGATACAGTCCGGAAGGATGAAACTGCACGAACTCCGTATCTTCCAGCGGCACCCCGGCATGAAACGCCGCCAGCGCTCCGTCTGCCGTACTGGCGAACGCGTTGGTGGTGATTTTGTACACCCGGCCATAGCCGCCGGTGGCAAAGATCACCGCCTTGGCGTGGATCACTTCCACCTCGCCGGTGCGGACGTTGCTGACCACCACGCCGCAACAGCGGCCCTCCACCACCACCAGCTGGTGCATGTACCATTCGGAATAAATTTTGATGGATTTGGCGTTCTTCAGCACCTGCTCGTGCAAGGCGTGAAGAATGGCATGACCGGTGCGGTCGGCGGAGAAACAGGCGCGCGGTTTGGAATGGCCGCCGAAACTGCGCTGGGCGATCTTGCCGTCTGCCGTGCGGCTGAACACGCAACCGAAATGCTCCAGTTCGTAGATCACCCGGGGAGCGGCCTGGCAGTAAATCTCGACCGCGTCCTGGTCGTTCAGGTAATCGCCGCCCTTGACGGTATCGAACATGTGCTCTTCCCAACTGTCGTCTTCAGAGTTGCCGAGCGCCGCCGCGATCCCGCCCTGCGCGGCACCGCTGTGCGAGCGGGAGGGATACACCTTGCTCAGCAGGCCGACATCGAGATCCTTGCACACCTCCAGAGCAGAGCGCATGCCCGCCAGACCCGAGCCCACAATCAAGACATCATGTTTGATCAAAACCGTAATCTCCTGTTCACTCGTCCGCCATCGTCCGCCAAACCTTAAACCGTGCAGGCGATGCTGCCTAAACCCATAAGTTACAAATAATTACTGGAGGGCCAAAGGAAATCGGTATGAGGCGAGTGTTCACAAAACAGATCAGGAAAGTTTTAAAATTTGAGCCAATATTGGACCACCTTGAAGCATGCAATGTCAAGAAAAATGAATATTTACGGTTGAAACCCCACCGTGCTGGTATATACTGGTCTGAATTAAAAAAATACAACGAGTTAAACCGCAAGCTCAACAACCCTCAAATGGAGTCTCACACCGCCATCCGGTTCACCCGTAGCCACCCGCCCCGAACCGGAACGCCTGTCAACCACACGCATGGAATCGGAACCAATTGAATTTGAAAGCCTCCCCATCCCGGAGGTGGTAATGAAAGGGATCCGGGACGCCGGATTCAAAGAATGCACCCCCATTCAGGCCAAGACCCTGCCCCTTTCGCTGGCCGGGAAAGACGTGGCCGGCCAGGCCCAGACCGGGACCGGCAAAACCGCCGCGTTTCTGATCTCGACCTTCACGCGCCTGGTCAATAACCCGCCGCAGGAACAGAAGGGCAAACGCTGGGTGGCGCCGCGCGCGCTCATCATCGCCCCGACCCGCGAACTGGCCATGCAGATCGAACGCGACGCGCAACTGCTCGGCAAACACTGCGGCCAGAAAATTCTCTGCGTCTACGGCGGGATCGATTACGAAAAACAAAAGGAATCCATCAAAAAGGGAGTCGACATCCTCATCGCCACGCCGGGACGCCTGATCGACTATTACAAACAGCGGTTGTTCAGCATGAAGGCGATCGAGGTGGTGGTGATCGACGAAGCCGACCGGCTGTTCGACATGGGCTTCATTGTCGATGTGCGCTACATCATGCGCAACATTTCGCCGTATGACAAACGGCAGTCCATGCTGTTCTCGGCGACGCTCAATTTCCGCGTGATGGAATTGTGCTACGAACACATGAACGATCCGATTCCGATCAAGATCGAACCGGAAAAGATCGTGGTCGACCAGGTCAAGCAGGTGCTGTACCACGTCGGCAAACACGAGAAACTCAATCTCCTGCTGGGCCTGCTGAAAAGCGAGACGCCCGGCAAAACGCTGATCTTCACCAATATGAAATCCACCGCCGAACAACTGGAAGCACAGCTCAAATACAACGAATACGAAGCCCGGCAGATCAGCGGCGACCTGCACCAGAAAAAACGCATCAAGGTACTCCAGCAGTTCACCGATGGCGAGATCGACATTCTCATCGCCACCGACGTGGCGTCGCGCGGACTGCACATCGACGACATCACCCACGTCATCAACTACGACGTGCCGCAGGACGCGGAAGACTATATCCACCGCATCGGCCGCACCGCCCGCTGCGGGAAAGACGGCGACGCCATCACCTTCGCGTGCGAAGACTACGCCGAGGCCCTGCTGGCAATCGAAGACATGCTGAAAAAGAAAATCCCGGTCGAGTGGCCGGAAGACGACCTGTTTCTGGAACCGAAGGAAGGCATGCCGGTCTTTAAAAGACGCCGGTCCGGACCCTTGGCACGAAGGCGCGAAGGCGGCGACCGGCGCGGCGCCTCGTCCAACGGCAGACGCCCGCGCAGAGACGGCGGTCAATCCAGAAGCCGCGGACCCAAATCCTTTAGTAAATCCGGCAGTCCCGGCTCCGGTCCCAACCGGCCCCGGCGACGCCCCAGCGGCCAAGGCCGCCGCTCCCCCTCCGGCAATAAATAAATCCTAAATATATCCCGACATCTTATTTCAATAAAGGTTGTCTTTTAAGCAACTCATTCCAACATCCCGCTGTTGCTTCTAATAATCCCAACATACATTTTTCAATATGTTTGCGGATCGTTTTATATTCCCACAATTGATGTTTTACCGGAATAGTACTAAACGGAACCCCTTCTATCTTACACCGTTCAAAAACTGTCTCTCTAAAATCTGGATCGGGATATTTCTCTTTTAACCTATCTTTAAATTTCTGAATTGATTCGGAGGTTGTAAGAGGAACCAAATAAGGGATTTCTTGGTGAGGACCCGTTTGATACATTTCAATTTGAGGCTCCATCCTATGCACTTTTAGATGTCTATATTTTTCAATCCGCTTGAAATCATCTCCTTTTATTTTTTCAAGATATTCAATAAACTCCTGATGGCCCTCCAGTTTTATTCCAAATTTAACTGGGGCTAACAGTCTTTCTAGAACCCCCTCATAAATCAATATTTCCTCTTTTTCATTAGGGTTGAATGGACAAAAATATGCCCACACCATTAGAGCCAACTTATCCCTACAGGAATCAATCATGGTAATACAATTTCCCGCATAAAATGATACCTGCATGACAGCATTTGAAGGCATTGAGCCTTCAGTAATCTTATTTTTATAAAAATCGGCCCAGGCCTCTGCCCAACAAAATCCAAAAACAATTTCCTTGCAAAGATTGGCTAAACTATACGCCCAAAAAACTGAGTTAAATCTTGGATCAAATGAAAAGCCTACTTTTTTAACTTGTTCTTCAAGCCTTTCCCAAGTTTTGACAAATGCTTTCCATTCTTCTCGTTTATTTACCCAGGCTACTGAGTTTGGAAAATAGTCTCGGGCGACTATTAAATGATCACCTTCTTTACTATTCATTTTTTTTTAAGAGCTTCTGAAACTCTTCTTCAGTGAGAATGGCAATGCCCAGTTTCTGGGCTTGGGTGAGCTTGGAGCCGGGGTCGGTGCCGGCGATGACATAATCGGTCTTGGCGGAAACGGATGAGGTGACGCGGCCGCCGGATTCGACAATTTTTTTCTTGGCTTGGTCGCGGGTCATGCTTTCCAGCGCGCCAGTCAGCACGAACTGTTTGCCGGATAAGTTTCCCCCGCCCGTCTTTTTTCCTTCGGTCATGACCAAGCCGTGCTGTTTGAGCTTGCACAGTTCTTTCTTGTTATGCTTCTCGCCGAAAAACTCGCGGATCGATTCGGCGATCCTCGGACCGATCTCGTCAATCGCCTCCAGGTCCTCGTACTTAGCGCTCGCCAGGGCGTTCATCGTTCCATAGGTCT
>SMVT01000073.1 GCA_004357365.1 Nitrospina sp. | reverse complement strand
GTCAGCGGCAAGGTGGCCGCCGTCAACACGGATCTGGAAGCCAACCCGGAGTGGGTGAATCAGGAACCCTACGGCAAAGGCTGGATGATCGAAATCGAACTGTCCGATCCCGGACAGGCCGAAAGATTGCTGTCGGCAGACGATTACGAAGCGTACCTCAAGGAACAGCAGGGATAATTTCATCCCGCATCCCCATCAGCCATGCGCTATATTCCGCACACGCCCACCGATATCCGGGCCATGCTCTCTGCCATCGGCATTGAGAAGTTGGACGAGCTGTTCCACAGCATCCCGGACGCGTTGCGTCTCGAGGCGCCGCTGAATCTGCCGGCGGCCCTGCCCGAGGCGGACCTGGTGCAGGCCCTGAACCGTCTGGGCCAACGCAACCTCAACCCGGAAGAATGCGCGGTGTTTCTGGGGGCGGGGGCGTACCGGCATTTCACGCCGGCTCTGGTCAATCACCTGCTCCTGCGCGGCGAGTTTCTCACCAGCTACACCCCCTACCAGCCCGAGGTGAGCCAAGGGACCTTGCAGGCCATCTTTGAGTTTCAGAGTTTCGTCTGCATGTTGACGGGCATGGAGATCGCCAATGCGTCGATTTACGACGGCGCGTCGTCCTTGGCGGAAGCGGTGCTCATGGCGCACCGCGTCAACCACCGCAACGAGGTGCTGATGGCCCGCACCGTTCATCCCGAATACCGGCAGGTGGTGGAGACCTACACGCGCGGCATCGATTTTAAAATCACCGAGGTGCCGTATCAGGAAAACGGCCAGACCGATCTGGATTTTATCAGGCAACACGTGACCGACGACATCAGCTCGGTAGTGATCCAGTCGCCCAACTTTTTCGGCATCGTGGAACAGTACGCCGAGCTTGGGGAATTCCTGAAGGGGAAACAGACCCTGTTGATCGTCGTGGTGGCGGAGGCGACGTCTCTCGGTATCCTCAAACCTCCGGGCCAGCGCGGGGCGGACATTGTCGCCGGTGAAGGGCAGGGTTGGGGACTGCCGGTGGCTTTCGGTGGACCCTACGTCGGATTTTTCGCAACGCGGGAACCGTTTTTCCGGCAGGTCCCGGGCCGTATCGTCGGCGAGACGGTCGACCGCGAGGGCCGGCGTTCCTACGCGCTGACGCTGGCGACGCGCGAACAGCACATCCGCCGCGAGAAGGCGACGTCCAATATCTGTACCAATCAGGGCTTATGCGCGCTGGCGGCCACGATTTATCTGGCGGCGATGGGCAAGCAGGGCGTCCGCGAGGTGGCCCTCCAGAACCTGAAGACCGCCGACCACCTCAAAAACAAACTCCAGAAACTGAAGGGATTCGGCCTCCGGTTCCGGGCGGATACCTACAATGAATTCGTGCTGGAATGCCCCGGCCCGGCGAAGGCCGTCCACGACCAACTGTTGCAGGAGAAAATCGTCGCCGGCCTGCCGCTGGGCGATTTCTATCCGGAATTGGACAATTGTCTGCTGCTCTGCGCCACCGAAATGAATTCCGCGGAATCCCTCGGCCGCCTGGCGGCTCAACTGGGTGCCCTTTAGGAAGTCGCCGGAAGGGCGGGTATCCCGCCGGCGGGCCACTTTTTCAGGGTGTCATGCAAGGGGGCTCACTTCAAGGAAATCGCAAAACTTTCGGGAAATAGCGGGTTTTTTTGATGTACAAACCACAATTTTAGATTATCATTTAAGCAATTAACCACGTCCCCGTGGTCATTGATCCGGGTCGATCCAGACCTTAACCGTGTAAAGGAGATTATACGCATGGCAGCCAAAAAAACCTCGAACGCAAACAAGCCACCCACCAAATCGGAAATAATGAATCATATCGCCTCGGAAACCGGATTAAACCGTAAAGAAGTCGGCGCCGTTTTCGAATCTCCTGGGGGGATGATTAGCAAATCGCTCTCGTCGCGCGGACCCGGCCTGTTCAATGTGGTGGGAATGATGAAGATCAAAGTCGTCAAGAAACCGGCCACCAAGGAGAGAAAAGGCATCAACCCTTTTACCGGCGAAGATACCATCTTCAAGGCCAAGCCCGCCCGCAAGGTGGTCAAAGTGCAGCCGCTGAAAGCCCTGAAAGACATGGTGTGACCGAACCCCGTCACACCGAATAACCCCATCACCCAACACCACAACAAGCTCAAGGCACCCCCTCGCCTTGAGCTTGTTGTATAAAGAAATCCTATCCCCAAATCGATCCATGCGCCTGACTGTCAGTTGATTTTTTTGAATTCGCCGGTCGGCTGCAATTCGTATATGCCGGGGGCCAGGCCGAAAGTGCCTTCTATTTGGATCATTTCTCCATGGGTGATAGGCGCTTTCCCTATTTCTTTTTCTAATGGCGAGAGGATGGAATAGGTAAAAAGGGAATCCTGATTCGACGTCAGGGATTGAATCCGCCCGTTAACCACATCGATGTTGAAATCCTGATTTGCGAAAAAGGTGAACGGTTTAACGTCGTAGGCGCGTTTATAATCCGGCACATAATGGATCATGCTGTACTTTTCCCCTACGAACAGTAAGACCCTGGGAGGATACACGCGAATGCCGTTGGGTTCCTTATCCAGGTCCGGACCCACTTGGGTGATCACGAGCTTGGAGCAACCGGAGGTGACGAACAAAACCATCAAAATTAAAATCGCAGACAAGAAAATCTTTTTCATTATGGGGGTTCCTTCCTGGGGAGGGTGGGGTTGGAAAGGGTGTGACTAACCAATTTTTGCCGCCAGCGCTTCGGCGGGGTAGGTGATGATTTCGGACAACGTCGGGTGGTAATGTGGCATGTTGAGCACATCCCCGACGGTGCCATTATAATACATTATCGCGATCAGTTGATGAATTAACTCGCCCGCTTCGGGCCCGGTGATATGGCCGCCGATGATCTCGCCGTTTTTGGGATCGCACAACAGTTTCACATGCCCGTGTGTCTCTCCCAGGCACAATGACTTGCCATGGTCGTTGAACGGGTACGACGCGGCAAGGTACTCGATCTTTTTTGCCCGGCAGTCTTTTTCCGTGTAACCGACGCTGGCCAACTGCGGATCGGTGAACACCACGTTGGCGGTGAGGCGTTCGTCGATCTCCCTGGGCGGCTGATCGGGATGCGTGGCGTTCCAGCCCGCCACCTCGCCCTGCTGAATGGCGATATGCACAATCTCGTGCAGGCCGTTGACGTCGCCCACCGCAAAGATATGCGGCTGGCGGGTCCGCATGCCGCAATCGACGCCGATGCCCCCTTGGCCCATGGCGACCCCCGCCGCTTCGAGGTTTAGCCCGCTGGTGTTGGGGCGGCGTCCCAGCGCGTCGAACAGGGTTTGCGCGGACACCGTTTTCTCTTTCCCCTCATGCAGGAACCGCACGGTTTTGTTTTTGCCGTCGGAGTCCACCTGCTGTAACTGCGTTCCGGTGAAAACGGTCATGCCCTCTTCACGGAACCGCGCTTCGATGGGCCGCGCCAGGTCTTCGTCGGTGAACGACAGGATCTGCGGACTCCGTTGGATCAGTGCTACCTGTGTGCCGAGGCGTTGATAAAACTGTGCGAGTTCGGCGGCCACCGGTCCCGCGCCCAGCACGATCATCGTTTGCGGCAGTTGTTTCAACTCCAGCACGTCGTCACTGGTGATGGTGCTCGTGCCCTCGAGACCGGGAACAGGAATCCGGTCGATCACCGAGCCGGTGGCGATGATGAACGATTTCGCGGACAGCCGTTTGCCCCCGGCTTCGATTTCGTTCGGCGACACGAAGGCGACTCGGTCTTCTATCAAGGTAAAGCGGGAGTCTTTGAGTTGGCGGATGCGGTAATCGGCGAATTCGCGGATGAGCCGGTTCTTGCGGTCGATGATGGCCGGCAAGTCGGCTTGGAGGTCCGAGGCGGACAGGCCGAACTCTCCCGCCCGCCGCATGAGAGCCATGACGTCGGACGAGCGCAGGAGGGTCTTGGTGGGCATACACCCACGCAAGATGCAAAGGCCGCCGAGCGGGCCGGGGTCGGCAATCGCCACCTTCGCGCCGGCCGACTGCGCCGTATCCGCCGCGGCATAACCGGCGGAGCCTCCGCCAATGACGATGACATCGTAGTCCATGGAACGGGTTTGGGTGAGGTGTTTGTGAGGGCCCGGCGCGTTACTCGAAATCTTCCGGCGACAGTTTAAATTCCGTGTAGCATTCCGTAAGCAGACTTCCCGCTGTTTCCACCATGTGCACCTCCTGCTGTTCCTCGAACAGTTTCTTGGCGATGCGCAGGTGATGGATGGCCTCCTTCCCCTGCTTGACCGAATAATGCACCGTCGCCAGGTTGCTGTGAGCGCGGGCGAAGTTGGGATTGATCTTGAGCGCCTCCTGGTAATGCTTGATCGAGTCCTCGATCATATTCAGCAGATTGCAGATGAATGCCAGGCTGTAATGGGCCATGACGTCATCCGGCTTCAGTTCCACCGCTTTCTGATAGCAGGGCAGGGCCTTGGCGTTTTGCAGGAGTTTGCCGTATCGGCTGCCCAGGTTGAACCAGGCCCGGAAGTAATCGGGGTCCAAATCCACCGCTTTTTGGTAAGCGGCGATGGCGCCTTCGTTGTCCCCCGCCCGGCCCAGCGTCAGTCCCTTCTGGAACCAGCCCTCGGCGCTTTCCGGCGTTATCGACTCAGTCGTCATCGGGTCATCCTTCTATGAGAAAGTTTCAAAAGTGCGTAACCATTGTCGGTTGAGAATGGTCCATATGCTACCGGGTTCAGGGGCCATTTGCAACCTCCGGGGAGCCCGGGAAAGCGGTTATCCGGCCCCTCCCGGTCCGGAATTTGTGGCTGACCCCTTGACCCGGAGCGAAAAATGATTTTAAATAACGGGCTTCAAAGACACATCAATCAACCCGTGGTATTGAAGGACTGAAAACAATGGCCGTTATCGAACCGGGGACCGTGGAGGAACAACGGCTCCTGGCCCGCTGGATCAAAAGTGGAGAGAATTTGGTTGTGGGCACGTCCGCCATAGGCGAGGCTTATCTGGACCCCAATGTGAAGCGCGACGAGGAGGTGCAGAAACTGACCGAGGATTACGTGAAATATGATCACGAGGTGGCCGCGCAACTGCCTCATTTGAAAGGGCGGTTCCGGTGGGATCTGGAGAAGTATTACCGCGACCATTTCGGCCCGTACCTGCCCAAGGAATGAATACTCCGACATGTCTGAAGTCCGCATTCTAGACTTGGCCGACGCTCCTGAAGAGGGGCGTGCCAAACGGGTCGAGTTCGATCACCCCTTTACCGAAATCCCCTATGCCCTGGGGATTTTTTTCGCCAAGGACCGCTATTGGGCCATCACCGACCAGTGCAGAAAATGCGGATCCCCCCTGGCGCAGGGAACGGTGAATGGCATGTACGTCGAGTGCGCCCGGGAACAACACCCCTGGCACATCAAAACCGGCCTCTTCAAATTCGACCGTACGCAAGCCACTCCCATCTACCGCATCACCGTCAAGGACGAAGGCCTGTACATCGAGATTTGATTGGGTTGGGTTTTAGGCGGGATGACATCACACAGGCAAGAATCCGGGTTTCAAATACCCAGGAAAGTTACTCTCCCTTCCAGGGGGCCAGGTCCACCGAATTGCCATCGGCATCGTAGATCTTTTTATCCTGCAGGCAAATTTGAACGAACTTGAGGGCCAGTTCTTTGGTCTGCTGGGTGTCCTCGCCATACACATTGAACTCCTTGCCCAGCAGTTCCGGGGATTCGATTCGGCAATAATAATCGCGGCTGTCCGGCGTCTCGAACGGGCCTTCAATTTTCAAACTGAAGGGCCGCCGTTGTCCACGTTCCTGAATAAAAGCGGTCAAATAGTAGGAGTTGTTCATTGTGTTTTCCAAAAGACGCAGAGCGAGTCTTTGATTTAAAAATTACATAAACAGTTCGTGTCAAACGATAATCCCAAATGCCGGCCCGAACAGCAACCTAAAACGGGGACCTGAATAGACCCATCATCGCAATTTAATGTGGAAAACGTGTTAAAACATTGTAAAGATTCTGCAACAAAATCAGGTTAAATGATTGAGGGGCAACTGATTGACGTTATATCGATTAGCCGACCTTTTTAATTCACAGCTGTGGAAAACTTTTTTGAATTTTTTGAAAGGGCGGCCAAATTAAAGCCTGAAGGGACATAAGTGGGAGGCGGAATTTCGATTCACGATCGAAATAGGACGCTCGGCTAGCGCCGCCAGGTGTGAAATTTCCGGACAAAATTCAACAGGCCCGTCGGCGCATGGGCTTTTTTCCAGAGTCCGGCGGCGTATTTGTTGGCCTCCGCCATCGTCGGATAAATATGAATGGTTCCCAGGATTTGGTTCAGGCCCAGGCCATGCTTCATCGCCAGTACGTATTCGGCGATCAAGTCGCCGGCGTGATAGCCGACGATGGTGACGCCCAGAATTTTGTCCTTGCCGGGCACCGTCAGCACTTTCACATACCCCTTGTCTTCACTGTCGGCGATGGCGCGGTCGAGATCGTCGATGCCATACGTCACCACCTCGTAAGGGATGCCCTGCTCCTTCGCGTCTTTTTCATTGAGGCCGACCCGAGCCACTTCAGGATCGGTGAACGTGCACCAGGGGATAACGCTGTAATCCACCTTGAATTTTTTGAACGGACTGAACAGGGCGTTGACGGCGCAGTACCAGGCTTGGTGCGCGGCGGTGTGGGTGAACTGAAACGGACCCGCCACGTCGCCGCAGGCGTAAATGTTTTTGTGGGTGGTCGTTCTTAAATATTGATCGACCTCCACCGTGCCGCGCGGCCCCAGTTGCACGCCGATCTCTTCCAGACCGAAGCCCCGGGCGTTGGCGGCGCGGCCCACCGCGATCAACACCTGATCGAATTCCACCCAGTCGGTGCTGTCGTCTTTTTCCACCAGCATGTATTGTTTGCCGTCCTTGACCACCACTTCCTTGCACCTGGAGTTGACGCGCACGTCGATGCCTTCGGCGATAAATTGCTGCCGCACGGTGCGGCTGGCTTCTTCGTCTTCGCGGATCAGGAGATCCGGCAGCATCTCGACAACAGTCACTTCGCTTCCCAGCCGCACGAAACATTGCGCCAATTCGCACCCGATGGGCCCGCCGCCCGCCACCACCAGTTTCTTCGGCAACTCGCGCAGGTTCCAGAGGGTGTCCGTGGTCAGGTAGTTCACCTGGTCGAGTCCGGGAATCGGCGGCACCGCCGGCCGCGCGCCGGTGGCGATAATGATGTTCTTGGTGGTCAGCGTCCGGCCGTTGACCTGTACCTCGTGCGGGGAGAGGATCTTCGCTGAGCCCGTGTAGCAATCCACACCCAGTTTCGTGTAACGCTCGATGCTGTCGTGCGGCTCCACTTTTTGAATGACGTTCTGCACGCGCTCCATAACGTCAGGGAACTCGAAATCGACCTGCGCCGACTTCAGACCGAAGTCCCGGGACCGTTTGATGTAGGACAGGATTTTCCCGGTGCGAATGAGCGCTTTGCTGGGGACGCATCCCGTGTTCAGGCAATCACCGCCCATCTTGTGTTTTTCGATCAACGCGACTTTGGCATTGAGCACCGATCCAATGAAGGCCGACACCAGCCCCGCCGAACCCCCGCCGATCACGATAATGTTGTAATCCTTCTTCGCCATAGGAATAGATTAACCTTTATTCAATTAGAACCAACGTCTGCCCAATGAGTCGCCATTATATCCGATTCCTTACAAACTTGACTCCCCCTTCCATGAAGGGGAGTCAATACCCCCCCCCAGTATCCTCCCCTTGGTAAGGGGAGGAGTATTTTAACAGCCCGTGGCGGCGCTCCGTCCGCGCAGGACTTATTCCCATTCGATGGTGCCGGGGGGTTTGGAGCTGATGTCGTACACGACGCGGTTGACGCCTTTGACTTCGTTGATGATGCGGTTGGAAATTTTGCCGAGTAACTCGTAGGGCAGTGGCACCCAGTCGGCGGTCATGCCGTCGGTGCTGGTCACCGCGCGCAGGGCGACGACGTTTTCATAGGTGCGCGCGTCACCCATCACGCCCACTGTTTTCACGGGTAGCAGGACCGCGAACGATTGCCAGATTTCCTTGTACAGTCCGGCTGATTTGATCTCTTCCAGAATAACCTTGTCTGCTTGCTGCACCATGCTGATCCGTTCCGGCGTCACCTCGTCGATGATGCGGATGGCCAGCCCCGGCCCGGGAAACGGCTGGCGGGAGATGATCTCGTCGGGCATGCCCATCTCGCGTCCCAGCGCGCGCACTTCGTCCTTGAACAATTCGCGGAGCGGTTCCACCAGTTCCAATTCCATATCCTCCGGCAGGCCGCCGACGTTGTGGTGCGACTTGATCACCGCTGACGGTCCTTTTAAGGATACCGACTCGATCACGTCCGGGTACAGCGTGCCCTGCGCCAGGAATTTGAAATCGCCGGCCTTCTTCGCCTCTTCCTCGAAGACGTGGATGAAGGTGTTGCCAATGATCTTGCGTTTCTGTTCCGGATCGGTCACGCCTTTCAAAAGATCGAGGAATCTCTTGGACGCGTCGATCACCATCAGGTTCATGTGAAAATGCTCGCGGAAGGTTTCTTCGACCTTCTGGCGTTCGCCGGAGCGCAGCAAGCCGTTGTCGATGAAGATGCAGATCAGCCGGTCGCCGATGGCCTTGTGCAGCAGCACGGCGACTACCGAGGAGTCGACCCCGCCGCTCAGCCCGCACAACACCTTGCCGTTGCCCACCTGATCCTGGATTTTTTTGATCGCGTAGTCGGCGAACGATTCCACCTTCCACAGCGGTTGACATTGGCAGATATTAAAAAGAAAGTTCTGGAATATTTTTTGGCCTTCCTGGGTGTGGACCACTTCCGGGTGAAACTGCAGGCCGTAAATTTTATCGATGGAATGTTCCATGGCCGCCACCGGGGAGTTGTCGGTAAACGCGGTGGCCTTGAACCCTTTCGGCAGTTGGGC
Source organism: Nitrospina sp. (assembly GCA_004357365.1). Classification (GTDB taxonomy): domain Bacteria; phylum Nitrospinota; class Nitrospinia; order Nitrospinales; family Nitrospinaceae; genus SZUA-226. The sequence continues at coordinate 2,019 of SMVT01000073.1, read as the reverse complement.
GATGCGGTCGCCGTGGCTCATCCACACCACCGATTTGCTGTGGACGTCCTTGAACAGGTGGGAGAACACTTTGACCATCAACTCGGCCCGTCCGAACTCGCGTTCCTTTGCGGGGTTGACTTTGCCCTCCAGCATGCGGGTGATCAATTGCATGCCGTAGCAGATGCCGAGCACCGGTACTTCCAGCTTGAACAGTTTGGGGTCCACCAGCGGCGAGTCTTTTTCCATCACGCTGGCAGGTCCGCCGGAGAGGATGATACCCTTCGGTTGGAACGCTACGATGGTTTTGAAATCGACCGTGCAGGGGTGGATTTCGCAATACACCTGGCACTCGCGCACTTTGCGGGCGATGTTCTGGGTGTACTGCGACCCGAAATCGAGGATCAGGATTTTCTGATCGTGAATGTCCTGCGCTGCGCTCATCGGGAATATTTTTTTCTTTTCAATGAAGCCATTGCGTAAGTATTGCAAGGAGGACGAAGAGAGCATAGAGAAAACATAGATCCTTCACTTCGTTCAGGATGACATGGCGATGATAGACTGTCATTCTGAGCGGAACATCGTGGAGCGAAGAATCTGTGTTTTGTATTACCTGCGGCGGTTCGCCGCCCGGTTTATTCGATATTGTAATTGGGGGATTCTTTGGTGACGATCACGTCGTGCACATGGCTTTCCCGCAGGCCAGACGGGGTGATCCTGATGAACGTGGCCTGGGTGCGGAGCTCCTGAATGGTTTTGCACCCGCAATAGCCCATGCCGGCCCGCAATCCGCCCAGCAGTTGGTGGGCGGTGAATTCCACCGAACCCCGGTAGGGAATGCGCGCCTCGACGCCTTCCGGCACCAGTTTGCTTTCGTTGAGTCCCTTTTCCTGGAAGTAGCGGTCGCTGCTGCCGTCGGACATGGCGCCGATCGAGCCCATGCCGCGGTACTCTTTATAACTTCGCCCCTGATACAGAATTTTTTCGCCCGGGCTCTCTTCGGTTCCGGCGAACAGGGAACCGATCATCACGCTTGACGCCCCGGCGGCGATGGCCTTGGTGATGTCCCCGGAATGGCGGATGCCCCCGTCGGAAATGACGGGGATGCCCTTCGCTTCGGCCGCCTCGGCGCATTTTCGAACGGCGGTGATCTGCGGTACGCCGACGCCGGTCACCACGCGGGTGGTGCAGATCGACCCCGGCCCGATGCCCACCTTCACTGCGTCGGCTCCGGCCTTGATCAATGCCTGGGTGCCCTCGGCGGTGGCGACGTTGCCGCCGATGAGTTGCAGTTTCGGAAATGTTTTTTTTATTTCCTGGAGGATGTTCAGCACCTTGTCCGAATGGCCGTGGGCGCTGTCGATCACCAGCACGTCGAGCCCCACTTCCGCAATTTCGCAGATGTGTTCCATATAATCCGAAGAAACCCCCAACGCGGCACCCACCAGCAGGCGGCCTTTGTCGTCCTTCGCGGAGTTCGGGTACTCGGTCGATTTCAGAATATCTTTGAGAGTGAGCAAACCCTTCAGGTTGCCTTGGGCGTCGACCACCGGCAGTTTTTCGATGCGGTGTTCGTGCAGAAGTTTTTTGGACTGGTCGAGGGAGGTGCCTTCTCTAATGGTGACCAGTTGGTCCTTTGTCATCAGGGCCGAGAGTTTTTTGCTGTGCTGGGTCTCGAAACGGATGTCCCGGTTGGTGAGGATGCCCGCCAGTTTTTTCCCCTGGGTGACGGGAATGCCGGTGATGTTGTATTTGTTCATGATCTCGAGCGCCTCGCCCAGCGTCTGGTCGGGCTCCAGGGTGATGGGATCGTCGATGACCACACTGACGGCGCGTTTGACGCGATCGATCATCTTGCGTTGCTGGTTGGGCGGCAGGTTGCGGTGGATAATACCGATGCCGCCTTCCTGCGCCATGGCGATGGCCATGCCGGCCTCGGTGACCGTGTCCATGGGCGCGCTCAACAGCGGGCAGTTCAATTTGATTTTTTGGGTCAGCCGGGTGGTCAGGTCGACATCCGCAGGGAGCACCTTGGAGTAG
>SMVT01000072.1 GCA_004357365.1 Nitrospina sp. | reverse complement strand
GCTCCCCCTTTGTGAAGGGGGCCGGGGGGATTTGGAACCACAGATGAACACGGATAAAACAAGGATGAAAACTAAATGCTCCTCCCCTTTTCAAGGGGAGGCTGGGAGGGGTTAATATCAACCTAGCCCTTCCTTGAAAAGGAGGGGGACCGATATGTCATTCTGAGGAGCGTCGGCGACAAAGAAGAAGCCCCCCCCTCACCTTAATCCTCTCCCCCAAGGGGAGAGGGGATATTGAGTCCAGCGTCACGCTGGTTTTCCGGGATTTTTTTTGAGGGATTTCTGCACGGTTTTCCATTCCGGGCCGATGGCTTTGAGGGCTTTGGTTTCCATGGTGCGATAGAGTTTCAGCATGCCCTGGCCTGCGGCGGTCAGTTGCGCGCCGCCTCCGCCTTTACCGCCTTTGACGCGTTGCACCAGCGGTTGTTTGAAGCACTGGTTCATGGTATCCATCAGATCCCAGGCGCGGCGGTAGCTGAGTCCCAATGCGCGCGCTCCGGCGGAGATGGACCCGGTGTGCTCGATGGCTTCCAACAGGTCGACTTTGCCCGGTCCCAGTGCGATGTCTTTTCCAGCCATGATGCGGATGCGGGGACGGCAGAGGAGGGTGGATTTTTTGGTTCCGGACAACGGGCGCCTCTTTATTGTTTGGACGGGGGCAGGCGGGTGATGCCCACCACGTTGGGGATTGGCCAGCCCAGGGTATTGGCGTCGGTTTCGGTGGCTCCGGTTGAATAACTGCCCACGTACTCGAGTTCGTGGTTTCCCGAGTGAATGTACATCTGGGCTTCCGAGCCGCCTTCCACATACATGGCCCGTTTCAGGCGGATGGGCAGTTTCAGAAGGTTGTCGATCAGATCGTGCGTGCTGAACGGGGAGCGGACGTGGATGAACAGGATGTGTCCGGTGTGATCCATTCCGAGGGCGGCGGTGCTCCATTTTTTATCCTGCTGTTGCCAGACATTTTTGCCCTCGCAGTTGATCATGCGGATGCTTTGGATCAGCGTATGGTACAGTTTGCGCAGGTGGTCCACGTTCTGACAGTCACGGTCCAGAATCTGCACACTCAGCAGGGACGGTTTTTTGGGATCGAACACCAGCAACGCCCGGTCCTTGGAGAACCAGTTGTTGTTGACGTGGCCGAAGGTTTGCATCAGGGACACGCTGGTGATTTTGTCCGCCTGGTACATGCTGGCGTTGATGGCGGCGACCAATCCGTTTTGCCGGGCCCACTCTTTGGCGGACAGGCGCTTGCCGCCGGGAGAAGCCGAAGCGTTCAACAGCCGGAACTGAAACCGTTTCGGGTCGATTTTTAATATCCGGATCAGGTTATCACCGATGGGTGACTTTTGAGGGGTGCCGAAGATCCCAATTGCGAGACCCGCTTCCAGCCGAATCCACGGATTCAGCTTGGGTTCCGTTCCCAGGGCCGGGCCTTGCCAGAGGAACCCAAGGCCGGCCAGTCCCGCGGCCACCAGAGTTAAGCCGGTTAACAATCGTTGGGTCATAGTTTGCCTTAAAATTCAATGGATGGCAAAATCCACCCACAGGAAACATCCCGAATTGCGGATCGTCTCAAGCCCTTCGGGAGTGATTATATCAGGAAACCTCCTGACATCAGGATCGATTTCGTGAATTCATTTATATTGTTTTCCCATCCGATAGAAGAAAGGCGGCCTGAAATTGATAAAATTGTACAACCATCGGTTGATTATGATAAAAATATGCTTATAATAAATTGACATCGAATATATCATGCGAAAGTTTTAAATTAAAAAAGATTTTTTGTGGTCGCTTGATCTGGATTCGAATTTCTAGTCGCTCAGATAAAAATCCCCATGAAAGAATGAATAATATGAAATTGCTGGTGCGCGTGGGTTCTGTTTTTATGATGGTGCTGTTGGTGGGATGTGCCTCCCAGAGTGGCGGTGGAGGTGCCGCTCCTTCTTCTTCCGGTGATTCGGGCGGCGGTTTCCGGGTGCAATCGGTTGACGCCGGCGTGACCATCACCCAACCGGCCTCGATGGCGGATGTGGTCAGCCCCGTCGAAATCTGCCTGGTAACCAAGGGTTATACGGCGGAACCGGCCAAAAACGGAGTCAACGAAGGCAAGGGACATCATCACTTGATTGTTAATGTGAATCTGCCCGATCTCAACCAGCCGGTTCCCAAGGATGGCAATCACATCCATATGGGCGACGGTTCCAAATGTAAAAAGATCGAATTGAGTAGTGGGATGCATACGGTCCAGGCCTTGTTCGCGCGTGGCAACCACATCCCTTACGATCCAGCAGTGACCGATTCCGTAGTTTTTTTTGTAAAGTAAAGTTCAATTAAACAGGGAGATGGACATGAACATTTTGTTTAGAGTTTTAGCTGTAATTGCAATTCTGTTTCTCGTCGGTTGTGGAACGACGGGCGGCGCCTCCTCCGGCGGCGGTGGACCGGCGGCCAGTGTTTCTTCAGATGGCGGGCTGACCGACGAGCAACTGGTCAAGATGGGAATCAAGGAAACGTACGGAAACAGGTAGTCCCGGTTTTTCTGATTCAAATGCGCGGGCCTTTGGGCCCGCGTTTTTTTTTGCCTGAAACCGGTTTACCGGGACTGGAGCAGAGTCACAAATTCCGAGAGGCTTTCCAGGACCAGGTCCGCCCCGGTAAAGTCGATGTTTTGATTGAGGCGGTTTCTCACAATGACACAGGCCATGCCGGCCTCCCGGGCGGCGGTGAGTCCTTTCAACGCGTCTTCCACCACCACGCATTGTTCCGGAGGCAGGTTCAGTTCGCGCGCCGTGTCGAGGAAAATATCCGGAGCGGGTTTTTCCGGCCGGGGCGGGTCCTTGCCCAGGACCGTTTGAATCAATGAATCCGCCTGTTCGTTTTTGAGGATGGCGCGGATGTCATGGGTCCACGAACCGGAAGCGATGGCCACTTTAAAGCGGCCGTTCAAACCCTCGATGAATGGTCTGGCTTCGGGGAACAACTTGATGTCGCCATTCTGGCAGAACCGGGAATAAATTTCGAATTTCTGTTGCCGCATCTCTTCCGGCTTCACGTCCAGCTTTAAATTATAGCGTTCGATTTCTCCCTGGAGGCCCTTGCCCTTGGACGTGAATTCCACCCAGTACTCGTCCGGGTCGATGCGGTGTCCATAACGTTCAAACACTTCGTTGTAGGCGCGGTAGTGGAACGGTTCCGAATCGGCGATCAGTCCGTCGAAATCGAGAATGACGCCTTGGCACCCGTCCAGCAGGGTTTTCAGCTTTTGGATGCGTTCCGGGGTTTCACTCATGAAGGTTTCAAGTCGTCCGGGAATGGAGTCAACGGTAAACGGAGTTGCCGATGCGTTCGGTGCGTAGTCCGGAATGATCACTGTCCCAGGACCAGTAAATCCATTGCGCCTTGCCGCGCAGGTGTTTCAGGTCCAGCACTCCCCACATCCGGCTGTCCGAGCTGTTTTCCCGGTTGTCTCCCATGACGAACACATGGCCTTCGGGAATACGCAGAGGGGGCATGTTATCCCGAGTCGGCGGGCTCAACGAAGGGGGTTGCGAGTGATGGGCGTACGGTTCTTTCAATAATTGATCGTTGATGTACACCCTCTGCTGGATCACTTGAATGGTTTCCCCCGGCAGGCCGATGACCCGCTTGATATAGTCTTTCGACGGATCCCTGGGGTAACGGAACACAATGATGTCCTGACGTTCCGGAACGCTGGACATCCAATGGTAGTCCGGGAACAATTGAATGCTGGTGAAAGGAATTTCGTTGGGAATGTGAGTGCCGTAGCTGAACTTGGACACCAGCAGATGGTCGCCCACCAGCAGGGTCGGCTCCATGGACCCCGTCGGGATTTTGAACGCCTGAATGACGAAGGTCCGGATCAGCAGGGCCAGGATCAGCGCGATGATCAGCGCTTCCGCGTATTCGCGGACCACGGTTTTCTGCGGTTTCCCGTTCTTCAGCTCTTCGGTGAGTTCTTCGGTGCTTTCGGATTTATTTGACATCTGTTCTCAGTACCGCCAGGAAGGCTTCCTGCGGAATTTCCACTTTGCCGATTTGTTTCATTTTCTTTTTGCCGGCTTTCTGTTTTTCCAGCAATTTACGTTTTCGGGTGATGTCGCCGCCGTAGCATTTGGCCAGAACGTTTTTGCGGAGGGCTTTGACGACCTCTTTGGCGATGACTTTACCGCCGACCGAGGCCTGGATGGCCACCTCGAACATTTGCCGGTGGATTTGCTCTTTAAGTTTTTTGACCAGCTCCCGCCCCCGGTGATACGCCTTATCCTTATGAACGATCATCGACAGCGCGTCCACCAGCTCCCCGTTGAAAAGGATGTCCAACTTTACCAGATTTGATTCCCGGAAATCTATAAAATCATAATCGAACGACGCGTAGCCCTTGGTGGAGGACTTGAGCTGATCGTAAAAGTCGAAAACGATTTCACTGAACGGCAGGTCGTATTGCAGAAGGACGGTTTTCGGGGTCAGGTATTCCATCTTGGTTTGAATGCCGCGGCGGTCGCGTGTCAGCGACATGATGTTACCCACATATTCCTCCGGCACGATGACGGTGCCCCGCACGTACGGTTCTTCGATCCGGTCGGCCCGCGTGTGTTTGATCAGGTTCACCGGGTTGTCGATCATTTCCTCTTCCCCGTTTTGGTGAATCAGCCGGTAGATGACGGTCGGCGCCGTGGTCAACAGCTCCACCCGGTATTCCCGTTCCAGCCGTTCGCGGACGATTTCCATGTGCAGGAGTCCCAGAAACCCGCAACGGAAGCCGAAGCCCAGCGCCTTGGAGGTTTCCGGTTCGTAGGTGAACGAGGAGTCGTTCAGCCGCAGTTTCTTGAGCGCGTCGCGGAGCGGTTCGTATTGGTCGCCCTGAATGGGATACAGACCGCTGAACACCATGGGTTTGACACCCTTGTATCCCGCCAGCGGTTTTTCACACGGACGGTCCGCTTCGGTGATGGTATCGCCGATGCGGGTCTGGTCGAGTTGCTTGATGCCGGCCATCACGTAACCCACTTCGCCGGCGCTCAACTGCTTGACCCGGCGCGGAGCGGGAGTGAAGGTGCCCAGCTCTTCCACCACAAAACGATTGCCCGTCGCCATCATTTGTATTTCCATGCCTTCCTTAAGCGTGCCTTCCATCACGCGGGTCAGGGTGATCACACCCCGGTAGGAATCATACCAGGAATCGAACAGCAGGCTTTTGAGCGGGCTTTTCACTTTTCCCGACGGCTCCGGGATCAGGCGCACCACCGCTTCCATAACTTCCTTGATGCCGGTGCCCTCCTTGGCGCTGGTCAGAACCGCATCCGACGAATCGATCTGCAAAATGTCTTCCAGTTGTTCCTTAACCGCATCCGGATCGGCGCTCGGCAGGTCGATTTTGTTGATGACCGGAATGATGTGCAGATCGTGTTGCATGGCGAGGTTGACGTTGGCGATGGTCTGCGCCTGAATGCCCTGCGAGGCGTCGACCACCAGCAGGACCCCCTCGCAGGCCGCCAGGCTCCGCGACACTTCATAGGTGAAATCGACGTGGCCGGGGGTATCGATCATATTGAAGATATAGTCCCGGCCATCGTCGGCGGTATAATGGAGGCGCACGGTCTGCGCTTTGATGGTGATGCCGCGCTCGCGTTCCAGGTCCATGCTGTCCAGAACCTGATCCTTCATCTCCCGTCGCTGGAGGCCGCCGGTGGCGAGGATCAGTTGGTCCGCCAGTGTGGACTTGCCGTGGTCGATGTGGGCGATGATGGAAAAATTGCGGATGTTTTTTTGTGGCATGAACTCTTCGTGTTGACCTTCCAATCAAGGTTCATTATGTATTCATTAATAAGAGGGCCGGATAAGGGTCGATGACAGCGGGGGTCGGCCGGCAGGGTCCGCTGGAAACCGGGCCTACGTGGCTCCGGCATCCACCTGGGGCAAACCAATTCCCGAGGACGATTTCCGGGAGGAGGCAGTGACCGGCCATTGCGCCGGGTCCCGCCGGGTGACGGGCAGGGGATGGAGATCGGCCAGCTGGTTCAGGGTGTCCTGCCATTCTTTAAACCGGAGTTTAATCGCTTCGTAATCCCGGGCATTGTCAATATCCAGAGCGGCTCCGGGAAAGGGAGATTCCAATCCCATAAATCGCGTATCCATGATGTTGGAGATACAGTCCTCCAAACCCCGTTTGGGCACCCAGGACCGGAAGAAGCGCACCAGGAATTGGATATTCAGCCATGAAAAAAACAGCCCCAGCAGTAAGCCGATGTAAAACCTGTAGCGGCCTTTCTTGTCCTTGCCGATGATTTCCCACCCGAAGAGTATCACGTTTTTGAAATTACGCTGGTAGCGGTAATGGTACATCTGTTGAATATGGTGCCGGTTGCCTATTCTAATGGGCTTGACCAGATGCAGATTGTTGATCCGGTACCGTTGTTCTTTAAGATGCAGGTACGCCATCTGGATTCCCGGTTTTCCCGGTTCGGGATAAAATGCCCGCAGGCTTTCTTCCGGAGTCATTCCCAGCACCTGGTCGTAATTTTCCAGATCACTGCTTTGAACAAAATAATCGATTTCGTGCGGGGTGATCAACGGCGAATCGCAGGGCACCACCAGAACCGCTTTATCCCGGTAGGGCGAATTCTCCAGTTCCTGTTCCGGCCACTCTTCCGGCAAGGTGCTCAAAAAGCCGTGCCAGACGTTTTCGTATAGATTGCGTTTTTGCTCCAGGACTTGAATGGGTTTCGGACGGTCAGAATTGATTCCGTCGGTCTCCATGTGTTCCAGAATTTCTTTTTTCGGGCCGATGATGGTGATGCTCCGGACCGATTGCGCTTTTTGCAAAGCTTCGATCACGTAGCTGATCACGCACTTCCCCTGAATCGGCAGGAAGGCCTTGTGCCGGTGATTCACCTTGTAGCTGTTTTTACCCTCCCCGGCGACCAATAGGGCATCATATTGTTTCAATTCCATGATCAGGTCCCTGCTGGGTCTTTAATGATGAACATCTAATTATATAATATTAAACCCGCAAATGATGATCTAAATGCGCGTTTGGCCCAAATCTCCAAAAGGACTGAAAATCAAAGTGATTTTTTGCTTTAAGGCTATTTTGGGCCTTGATCTCCTTCGGGTTTTTGATTATACACATAGTTCATCCGTAACCGCTCCCCGACGGGAACCGTTCATTTCATGTCTTCCGACGCACCGCTGAAAACCACCCCGCTTTTTGAGGCCCACCGGAAACTCGGTGGGAAAATGGTCCCCTTCGCCGGATGGCACATGCCCGTCCAGTACACCGGGGTTATCCAGGAGCACCGGACGGTGCGCGAGGGGGTGGGCGTGTTCGACGTCAGCCACATGGGCGAAATTGAGGTGCAGGGCCGCGCAGCGAAGCCGTTTCTGCAGAAACTGCTGACCAACGACATGGACCGCCTCGACAACGGCGGCATCCTGTATTCGCTGATGTGCTATGAAAACGGCGGGGTGGTCGACGACCTGCTGGTGCACCGGTTCGAGGAGGACCATTATTTCCTGTGCATCAACGCTTCCAATACGGACAAGGATTTTGAGTGGGCCCAGCGCCTGGCGAAAGAGTTCGACGTGCAGGTGGACAACATCAGCGACCGCACCGCGCAGTTGGCGGTTCAGGGGCCGAAGGCCGAGCCCCTCCTCCGGAAACTGACCGATGTGGCTCTGGGCGATCTGTCTTACTATCGTTTTCAGAAAGGCACGGTATGCGGTGTGGAGACCATCATCGCCCGCACCGGTTATACCGGTGAAGATGGGTTTGAACTTTACCTGGACGCAGGCCAGGCGGTCCTGGTATTCGAAACCCTGCTGGCGGCGGGGCGGGAATTCGATCTGCAACCCATCGGCCTGGGCGCACGCGATACCCTGCGGCTGGAAATGGGCTACGCCCTGTACGGGCAGGAAATCGATGCCGACCGCTCGCCCCTGGAAGCGGGTCTCGGCTGGGTTATCAAACTCAACAAGGCCGATCCGTTTGTTGGGCAGGAGTCACTTAAAAATCAAAAGGATAAAGGTGTCTCGCGGAAACTGGTCGGGGTCCGCCTCAGCGAGCGCGGGGTGCCCCGGTCGCATTACAAAGTGTTGCATGACGGCCAGCCGGTGGGCGAAGTGACCAGCGGCACTTTCTCGCCGTCCTTGAATACCGGGG
>SMVT01000071.1 GCA_004357365.1 Nitrospina sp. | reverse complement strand
TAATAATTTTATTGACCAGTCGGACGATAGAGCTGTCCCTCTCCGAAATGGCGCTTTCTTCCTCATCCTCATCTTCGACAATGGTCGCATCTTGTTCGCTGATCAACGATTCCAGAAGGGCGGACACATTTTCCGTATCGGAATGATGGACTTCCTCCTCATGGTCGTCGTCCTCCGCAGGCGTCCCCAACAGGTAATCCCTAATATCGGCCTTCAAGCCGACCTTGAATTGGATTTCCCTTCTGGGAAAGGTCATCTTGATGTTTCGGACCTTGTCCATTTTGGAGGGATCGTCGATCAAGACCACGACGAGTTTGTCATCGCTCTGAATAGGCACCCAATGATTTTTCATCAGGTAATTTTTATTCAAACCGTCAAAGTATCTCTGGGGCAGAAGGGTTGTGTCGCTATAACCAAAATAGGGAATGCCATAATAATTTTCCAGCGATTTGCCGAAGTCGGCCCGCTTGACTCCCTGCTCGTTCAACAGCAATGTTTCCAGATCCATGCTGGATTTTCGGGCTTTGATCATGCAGGATTCCAGCTCCTCCGGAGTCAGAATTCCATTGTTGATCAGATAGCTGAATTTATGAGGCCGGGCTTTCACAAACCGGGTGTTGTTATGAAAGGCAATCGCCAGCATCTGGGCTACGGAAATGATGTGCTTCTCATGATTGGGCCCGAAGGGCTCGGCCACCCGGGTATTGATGACCTGAAGAACCCCCATAAGTTTATTTTCATGGATCATGGGGCAACACAACATGGATTTGGTTTCGACTCCCATGGCCTCGTCCCAGGTGGGATCATATCTCAGGTCCGGGTGGTATTTGGCGAGCGATTCCGAAGATTTCACATTGTCTAAATTGACCATCCTGCGTTCCAGCGCCACCCACCCGATGATACTTCCCGGACCAATGGGAACGTTTCTCTCGCGAACTCCTTGCGGGGTTTTGGTTTTGGAGTAAATTTCGTTTTGCCTTTTATCCACCGCAAAAATATTAACCGCATCCGCGTCGAACAGCTCCATGATCGGTTGGGTGGTCTCAAATAAAATATCCTCCATGACGGTGGCTTCCTGAATGGCTAGCCCGATGGCTTGAAGCTTCTCCTTATGTTCTTCGTTCTCCAGTTTGTCCAAAGCGTTCCCAAGGGATTTCGCAAGATCTTCCGCCAGTTTCAAAAGCTGATCCGAAAACGGGGTGGCATCCTGTTTATTGATAATCTCCAGCACACCGATGGGTTTGGAATCATTAAATATGGGAACCACAAGAACGGAAACGGTTTTAATGCCGATTTTTTTGTCCCAGGAGGCGTCATGCGCCAATTCCGGATACTGGGCCAGTTCCTTACGGTCATAAACATTTTTAATGTTCAAGGCGGTTCCGGTTTGAAATACATATCCGGGCAGATTGGATTTTGAAATATCAAGGCGTTTTTCAACAATTTCATCGGAAATGTGGTTCCTGGAAAAAAGCTGGGTCTTCTGAGGATTTACCGAATAAATAACCAGAGTTTGGCATTCGAAAAACTCCTTGATATCATCGGTCAAATTAAAAAAGGCCTCATTAATACTATCTGACGAAACTACGGAAACCACCTTCGCTAAAAGAGCCTTGAGGCGGTCGGATACTCTTCTTCCACCGGTCTTTTTTCGCAATTGCTTTTCGTTAAGAACCGAAGACGTTTGGCGGGGGAGCGAACGCTCCGGAGTAGCCAGCCGGTAGGATTCCGCTTTATCTACTGACCGGGGTGGTTCCGGTTTGTCTGAAGGATCAATTTTCTTGTTTTTAATAAGCGGCATGATGGCGGCAATTAGGAATACATTTACAATAGGGTAGTAATTTTAGGTTAAAGCCTGTCCCATTAAAATTCAAGACGAATAAAAGACAAGGCTTTATCCCTTTACCAACGGCGTTTGATCCCTTATAAACTTTATTTAAACGGGTTATTTTTGAGTTTGTAGGCCCATGTGGTCCGTTCCACACGTTAGATGGAAAGTCCGCTGATATACATTGACACCCGGATGCAGGGGAACTTCAGGGCATTTAATTAAACGGGCCTAATGGTTTGCTTTTCAAGGTGTTATTGTCTATACTTTTTACATCGAATCGCATTTTAAATAGGGTGATTTACCGTCTGCTGGGACCCGTTTTTCAAGAACAAATCCCTTACGGCAGGTGTGTGAATCGCTCAAACATATCTGAGGTTGAAAGGATCAACTGCATTCAGCCGCAGGCAAGTGCTTTACAGTCCGGACCCGTAACCAACTTATGACGCACATTGTCCCGGGAAAAACAACGGCCGTAACACTCCTACCCACAAAGGATCTAATCAATGAAACTTAAAGGCAACACAGGATATCTGGCGGGCCTGACCCTCCTGCTCAGCCTAGGGTTTCTTGTCTTGTGGGAATTCTGGCTGGAAACGATCATTCTCGTCGATTATTTGGAAATTGAAGTCCATAAAAACGATCTGGATCGCTGGGCCTTTATTGTATCGTGCCTTTCCATTGTTTGTTTATCTCTGGTCCTCCCCTTTCAAAGCATGAAGAACGCCGTGGACGAAATGAAATCCATGGAAACCGCCCTGCATGGCGAGCAGACTCTTTCCAAGGTCTTTTTCACGGTGGATAATTCGATCATTCTGGTCATTGATACCGCCAACAGCATCATGCAAATAAATGACAAGACGGCAAGCCTTCTGGGTTACAAGGAGGAAGAGTTGTTGGGTCATGACTGGATTTCCCTGTTGGTCCCGGAGAAAAGCCGGGACGCGGTAAAAAACCAGTACAAAAAATTTATCAATGATAAAAGTCAAAATCTCCTCCGCTTCAGCGCCCCCGTCAAAACCAAGGGCGGCACGGAAAAGATGATCGACTGGCAATGCTCCCCTCTGAAGGACGAAAGAGACAAAGTCTATGGGACCATCAATTCCGGACAGGATATTTCGGAATCCATGCGCTTGAGAAAAGAGCTTTCGCATATCAAGGGAAAATTCGAACCTCAAATCAAAAAGTTGACGACCGATCTGAATTTCAATAAAAAGAAATACCACAGTGAAGCCATCAAAAGCGCCAACGCCCGGGCCCGGTTTAAGTTCTGGTTCGATTTGGAAAACACCCTCATAAGCTTAACGCCGCAGGAATTGAACACCCCCGAGGAAGTCAACACACGAATCAAAAAAGCGCTTCAATTGTTCGGGGAAATGACCAATGTGGATCAGGGTTACATTTTCAATTTCACCCAGGACGGAACCCATATGGTCAACACTCACCTGTGGGTTTCCGGCGAACCCTTGCTGGAACCCGATCCGGATGATGAAATTTCTCTGGAAAATTTCCCGTGGTTCAAAAAACAAATGCAGGAAAAAGGGGTCATTCATCTCCCGAAAATAACAGATATGCCGGAAGAAGCCTCTTCGGAAATGGAGGTTTACGTTTCCCAGGGAATCAAATCCTTAATCAATGCTCCCATCATTCAAAACGATTCTGTCGTAGGCTATATAGGATTTGAATCGAACCAAAAAGAACGGACCTGGGATCAGGACGAAATCAACGTGGTCCAAGTGATGGGCCGGTTGATCTCCAGCCTCATGAGTCCCTCGACTTCCACAGAACCGCAGATGGCGGCAGAAACCGGAATCTCCATGGAACCTCAGCTCGAACTGGAAGTCCCTGAACTATCCTTAGAGGGACCCAAACCGTCCCAAAAGCCCACCAAGGAAATCGCACCCTCCCTTAAAAAGGAATTGAAAGCGGCTAAAGCGGCTTTCGAAAAAGAGCTTCAAGAAAAAGTCAATGAGATGGAGCAAAGCCACTCCAAATTATTGGCAGAACTGAAGGAACGAAAACAGGCGGAAGCGGACCTGCGGACCAGCCGGGATGCCATCGAGCGGCATTTGGGGGAAAAATCCCTGCAACTGGAAAAACTGCTTGCCGAGGCCGGTGCGGGCGCAAAAGAAAAGTCCTCGAAGGAAAGCAAGGCCGGTGTTCCCGGAACCCCCGGCAAAACCGGACCCGATGAGATTCAGAAAGAAAATGAAGTGATGCGCAATGCGCTTCAGAAAAAAGAAACCGAACTGGCCAGTTTGCGCTCTCAGCTGAAATCCCAGGTCGGAGGCTTGACCGCGTCGGAAATTGAAGACTTCCGGGAAAAAATTTCCGATAAGGACCTGGAAATCTCGACTCTTCGGAAAAGTTTTGAAAAAGAACAGTCCGCCAAAACCAAATTGGAAAAACAGTTAAGCGTTCTGCAGGAATCCATCAGCGATCAGGGGGCCGAGACCGAATCTCTTCAGGCGGCCAACCATGTTCTGGAAGCGGAATTGGAAGAACTGCAAACCCTCCAGGGGGAATTCAACGCCAGCGCCAATCAACTCGAGGACACCCAGCGGGAATTGGAAGAACTTCGAAGCCTCCAGGTGGAATTCAACGCCAACGCCGATCAACTCGAGAACACCCAGCGGGAATTGGAAGAACTTCGAAGCCTCCAGGTGGAATTCGACGTCAACGCCGATCAACTCGAGAACACCCAGCGGGAATTGGAAAGTTTGGAGATCGCCAACAAGCAATTGATAACGGATATCGAGGAAAGGAACCACCTCATCGAAGAGGCCAAGGAAAAGGCGAAGCGCTATGATCAAATCGCTCGGGATATTCGCAAGCGGAAGGAAGCGGAAATCCAACTGGTGGAAAGCCAGGAGAAATACAACCGATTCATGGATGCGGAATCCAATGCCGTCCTCATCATTGACGGCAACACCAAGCGGATTATGGAATGCAATCCCGCCGCCCCCCTTCTTTACGGCTACGAACCGCAAGAGTTCATGAATGTAAACTTTAAGGACCTCATTGCCGATGAAGACCTGTCCAGCGACAACAGCCACTCATCGGCATCAGGCCTGGGCTCCATTCATAAAACTTCTCAGCTCTACCAAATGAGAAAAGACGGCACCCTCTTCCCGGCAAACGTCACCACCAGCTCTTTCAGGTTGAAAAACGTCGATTATGAAATGAAAATTATTTCCAGTATCTCCGAACAAGTGGAGCTCGAGGAAAAATTAAAAGAGGCTCGGGATGAATTTGAAAGATACGTAGAAACCCAAGGGGGTTACATTGATCAAATCACCCTGGAAAAAGAAGAGCAACGAATTGCATTGCGGGAGGAAAAACTAAATGCGGTGGAGCATATTTCCGCTTCCATGGTGGACCTGGTCAAAAATCCTATTCAGGGGATAGAAAATATTCTGGAACAGGTCAAGGAAAAGGCGCGTATGGAGGATATTCATAAAGGGCTGGTTACCGTCGCCATGAATGAGTGCCGCCGGGTCGGGGAGCTGATCGGCAAACTCAAAAATTATCAGCCTCCGGCGCCCGAAGACCTGGAACCGCTGGATGTCCATCAGGTCATCGACGAAATCCTGCAGAGCAACATGGACACCCTCAACCACCGTACCATTACTCTGGAAAAAGAATACGCGACCGAAATTCCCCCCATTGACGGGGTCACCCAGCAGATTCGCCAGGCGATCCACAATATCATCAAAAATGCCGAGGAATCTTTCACCCATGATGAAGGCAAAATCACCATCTCCACCGAACAGAATGGATCGCACGTAAAAATCCATATCAAAGATAACGGTTGCGGTATCCCGGAAAAAGACCTGGACCGGATCTTTGATCCCTTTTATACCACCAAATCTGCCCTTCACCGACCGGGCTTGGGCTTGCTGGCCTCGTTGGGTATCATCAAAAACCATCAGGGGAAAATTGACGTCCACAGCCGGCCGGGCGAAGGCACCACCTTCACCGTCACCCTTCCCTTCAAGCAGGCCAAAGATCCCAACAACGGGCAATTCTGAAGCCTTTCCGCTTTTTGGTATTGGCCCTATTTCCTGTCCGATTCTTTTCTCCGTCTCATCTTTTGTTTCAACCGGGCGTTTTCTTTTTT
>SMVT01000070.1 GCA_004357365.1 Nitrospina sp. | reverse complement strand
GCAAACGGTCCCTGGCCTTTCAGGGTTCCCCAGACTGCGGCCAGGCTGACCAGAAGAATCGCGATCACCGCCCCGGGAGGACCGAACCGGTATGCGGCCCAGACCAGACAGGGAAACAGCATGTACACCAGGGGGTATTGATGATAGGACAGCCCCCCGCCAAAAACCACCTGGCTGGTGACATAAAACAACAGCAGGAGCAGGCCTGCTTCCAGCAGGCGCGGGCGGGCCCATTGAAAACGCTGAGGCTGGTGAAACACAAAAAACAACGGCGCCGCCAGCAGAACTCCCATGACATCCCCCAACCACCAGATCAGCCAATCCCCGGCAAACTGGTTCCATGGCAGGTGACCCGTGACCGTCAGAATCAAAAGACTCAGGAAACCGCTAACGGTACAGCCTACGACCCCCACCATGAAAATGAAGGCCAGAACATCCCGGATGCGGTTCAGAGGATTGGCCAAAGGGATGAATCGCCGAAACAGGAAAACTCCGAATAGCGCCTGGGCCACCTGCGCCAATCCCAAGCCGGAAGCAATCAGGATTTCCTGGAAGACCGTTGTATCGGTCAGGGGAGTAATATAATTGAAGAAATAAAGGTTGAAGCCGAATGCCCCCAGCCAAACCCCGGGCCAGAGCCGGACCCCCCAACACAACAGGGCTCCCAGTGCGATCCCTGCAGCGGGAAAAATCGCCAGGGCAAATCCGATATCCCGGCCCAGATGGGTGATGCTCCAGGACGCGCCGAAATACATTCCGGCCAGCAGGAGGGTATAGACCATCTGTTTGGGTGCCGTCATGGGATATCTGCCGTATCGGTCCATATATATCCAAGGAATGATTCTACATTTCTTTGAGTATAAGGTCCCTCGGGACGCGGCTCCACTCATTTTTCCCGTCATCCGGGAAACGGTCTTTGCCACAACAGGATTGCGTTTAAGACAATCCCGGACCATCGAGGGCATCGATCCGGACGAACTCCGCCACCGGCCGCCGGTAAGCGCGGGGCCGGATATCTCCGCGGGCGGTGCCGAGAACCACCAGCATGACCGGGATAAAGTTGGGAGTCAAACGGACCAGCCGGGAGACCGCCTCGGAATCGAACCCGATCATCGGCCCGGTATCCCATCCCCGGTTCTTGGCGCACAACATGAGCGTCATCGCCGCCAACGTAGCGCCGCGAATGGCTTCATCGCGTTGCAGTTGCTCCTTGCCCCGGTAAAAATCGCGAACCATGGGAACCACCTTTGCCTGGACTTCGTCCGGGGTTTCCTGATAGATTTGCTCCACGTCTTCGAACGCGTCCAGCTTGCCACAGACCACCAGGGCCACGGAGCATTCTTCCACCTGCGGCTGATCCCAGGCGGCCTCACGCAGTTTCTTTTTTTGATCCGGATCCATCACCGCAACAAAAGTCCAATGCTGCAGGTTGAAAGCACTGGGACTCAAAGCGACTTCCGCAAACAGGTGTTGCAATTCTTCGCGGTCGATGGTTTTGGAAGAATCGTAGGTTTTGATGCTTCGTCGGCGGGCCACAATTTCTGAAAATTCCATAGAGGTTCCTTTAATCGGTGTCACCCTGTCAAGAATTCAAGGATAACGGGAAGCCACATGATTTCAAAGTCGGCCCGGAAATGCCATCAAAAATTCCCGAAGCAAAAAATTTTAAACCTGAGGGGCGGAACCGGACCGGCACAATCGGGCCAAAATCAACGGAATTCTTCTAACTTATTCAAATGCAAGGGGTTTTATTTCAAGACAGGGCTCGGCAAGCTCCGGTTTCAGTTATCAAAAGGCGCCCTTTGAGTTAGAATAGGGTATTAATTACTCAAGCAATTTCAATTATATAAAGAGGTTTCTGGGGCATGCAGACGGAGTCGCTCGTTTGCCAGGCGCGCGAGCTATTAAAAAAGGGAGATTTCGTCGGGGTCTATGACGTGGCCTGTAAGGCCCTGGAGGACCCGCAGAATGCCGACCCCACGTTGGCGCATCTGGCGGTGCTCAGTCTGGCGCGCAGTGGCGCCACCACCCAGGCGGCACACTGGTACCGGAAAATTAAAGTCATCCTGCCGCCCACCGAGGACAACATTTCGCTGGAAGCGCGGTTGTACAAAGATCAATTTTTAAAAGCCAAGGACCCCGGCATCAAAACGCAGTTGGGCAAAAAAGCGCGCGACCTGTATCTTGAGGCCTATCGCATCAACAACAATTACTATCCCGCCATCAACGCCGCCACCCTGTCGTTGATCATCGGCGACCAGAGCGCCTGCCATCGCCTGGCTGAGGAAGTGTTGACGCTGTGCGGGCCGGTGGCCTCCTCCGGCGGCAGTGAGGATTACTATCTGGACGTCACCCGCGCCGAAGCGAATCTGCTGTTGGGGAAAAACGACGAAGTCGGCCCGGCCCTGGCCCAAGCCTGCCGGGGCCACGCTCAAGATTACGGCAAATTGAGCACCACCTGGAAACAGCTGTCCCTGATCTGCGAACATCGGGGGGTACCGACCGATTGCATTGAAGCGATCCGGCCGCCCACGGTCATCGCGTTCATGGGCCAAACCATTCACGGTATGGGGAAATCGCCGGGCATCGACCCCGCGGATGAGGGCATGCTCCGGGAACAGATTCGCAGCCTGCTGAAACAGCATAATATAAAAATCGCCTTCGGGTCGCTGGCCTGCGGTACGGACCTGATGATCGCGGAGGAAATTCTGGACCAGGGCGGAGAATTGAACGTGATCCTCCCCTTCTCCCAGGAAGAGTTCAAACGCACTTCGGTCACCCCCGCCGGTCCGGCATGGGAGGAAAAATTTGATCGGGCGCTGGAGCGTGCCGCTTCGGTGTATCACATTGTGGAAGACGCCTACACCGGTTATGACCTGTTGTACACAGCCTGCTCCCAGCAGATCATGGGCCTGGCGTATCTGCGGTCGCAAACCCTGGGCTCGCGCGCCTACCAAGTGGTATTGTGGAACGGTCACCCATCCGCCAGCCCCGGCGGCACTGCCGCCGCCATGCACCTGTGGGAAGGGTTGGGTCAACGCAATCTGGTGATCCCGGTGCCCGAGCCCCGCTCCAAGGGGGTGGCGCCGTTGCCGGTTCCCGTCACCCAAAAAATCGAACTGAAGCGCCACATGAAGGCCATGATTTTTGCGGACGTCAAAGGCTACGGCAGTCTCAAGGAAAAACAACTGCCGCAGTTTATTTCCAAATGGTTTCATCACCTCGAACGGATTCTCAAAGACCACTCCGGGGAAATCCTGTTCACCAACACCTGGGGCGACTCGATTTATCTGGTGATAGATTCCGTTTCGTCGGCAGCCCGGGTTTCCTTGGAACTGGCCCGAATCTTCTCGGACGAGGAGCTGGCCGAGATGAATTTGCCGGAGGATTTAGGGTTACGGGTCGCCGCGCACGTCGGCCCGATTTTTGAGGGGTACAATCCGCTGACCCATAAAAAAGAATATTTCGGGACCCACGTGACTAAAACGGCGCGGCTGGAACCCTGCACGCCGGTGGGTTCGGTCTACGTGACGGAGCCGTTTGCCGCTCTTTTGTCGATGGAAGCGGCCGGGACCTACCGGTGCGAATACGTGGGCAACCATCCCCTGCCCAAAAATTTCGGACGCATCCGCATGTATCATCTGGGAGAGCATTAACATGAAGTGGCGTCGACTCACATGTGTGCTGGCACTGGCTCTGGTGTGGAGTGGTGTGTCCGCCACCACCGCGCCGGCCCAAGAGAGGGTCTCCATTCAATTCCTGTCGGTGGCTCCGGATGCGGAAACCCAGAAAGCCGACCAGAAACTTCTGGATTATTTGCGCGGTAAAATCCCTTTGACCTTTGAAGGACAGAACGTGAGGTACGAGGTGGCGGTCGACACCCTGCAGAACTGGGATGCGAAAAAACAGGGACCCCTGCTGGCGCGGGTCACGCCTTACGTTTTTGTGGTGGCGGAGATGCTGGGCGCGAACATGGAAGTGGTGGGGACGTACTTGAGCAAAAAAGCCAGGAGCGTCACCAGCAATCATTATTTCGTCGTCCACAAGGATTTCGGCTATGAAAAAGAGGAAGCTCCGGAAGAGTATGTCCCCCATGTCAACAACCCGAAAACGCAGACGCAGGATTTCGTCCAACTCCTGAAACAAAGAGAACTCCCGCCGCGGTTTGTCTATCCCAGCAAGTTCAGCACCTCGGGCCATTTTCTGCCGTCATTGTTCTTCGGGAAGCAGGGCATCTTTTCCGTGCCGTCGCCATCCAAAACCAACTCCAAATTCATCACCATTCACGCCCTGGCGCCGCAGAACTCGATGACCGTTGCCGACTTGATTCCGCTGGTTAAAAAACAGAAGATCGAGTTCGCGGCGGTGCGGGAAAGCATTAAAAACCGGTTTGAGGTCGATGAAGATCTCAAATTCATCCCACTGCCCTACTCCACGCCCAATGACCTTTTGGTGGTGGTCAAACCGTTCGACCCGGCCATCAAGGGGCAAATAGTGGAAACCCTGCGCAAGATGGAAGTCACCGCTATCGACCTGGGAGACATTCTGAAGTGGGTGGATTTTAACGCCAGCCCGAAGGCGCGCAAATCGCTCGCGAACCTGCGGCGTCTTGCCAAAACCATTCCGCATCCGGTGGCCGTCAACATCCGCAAATCGCAGAAAGACAATACCGGCATTGATGAACAACATCTGGAGGCGGCCCGCCAGGCGGTGCGCTCTGCCGGACCGGAGATGGTGCTCTTCAATGAAGACGACCACAGCGCGTTCGACGTCCTCTGGACGCTGGAAACCAGACACGATCATTCCCTCCTGCTGACCAGCAGCATTCTGGACTCGGGCCTGACCCAGGAATTCTCCGTGGTCTACCGCCAGGGCGACATGCAACACCTGGCCGCGCAAATCCGCCGGGTGATGGAACAAAAAATGCACCGCATCCGCTATGTCTGGCTGATGGACAACAATACCCCGCGGGTGCTCCGCGACGTGGATTTTCAAATCCCGGTGGGGCAACAGCTGAAAGTACAAAAAATCACCTGGCTCAATTTCAATACCAATGAATATAATGTGGACACGCCCTTCATGGTGAAGGTCACCCAATCGGATTTTCATTCCTTCCAATTGGAAGGAAAGGGTCTGCCCAAAAGGGAAGACGGGAAGTACGGGTTCGAGCCGCTGGGCAACGTGGCTTACCGGGTCTTTCTGGAACGTGCCCCGCAGGCCGGAGACGCCTATAAACTGACCACCAAAGTTTTGATCGGGCTGTTCGGCCTGGCCGCTCTGTTCGCGCTGGTCGAGGTGGTCATCCGGCCCAAAACACCCGATCTGCTTAAAGAAAAATCATGAATCACCGGATTTTAAATAACCGAATGGGGTTGCTCTTCATCCTGCTCACGCTGTTTGTCGTGAACTACACCGAGACCCAGCTGGAGATGAATCTCCAGACCCCGGCGCAAATCGATAAGGGATATGCCATTGCCCAGGTGTTTACAGAACTGGAAGGGGGACTGGATTTTTCGCGCTTCGTGGGACTCGGAAAAGGGGTGGTCGCCGCCCATTCCATCGCCTACTATGTGGTGTTTCCCCTGCTGTTACTGGCCGTCGGCTCCTGCCTCCTGTTCCGGCGGGAGATTACACCCTTCCGGGTTTTGACCCTGGGACTGGCACTCAGTTATCTGATCGCCCTGGTATTTTTTATCGTGTTTCCGGTGCCGGAGCGCTGGGCCTTCCCGCCGGCGGATGCCCTCCTGCTCTCCGATGCCTGGTCCACCCGGTGGATCGAGCTGTACCGGTCGTTTAAGGCGCTGGACAACTCGTTCCCCAGCCTGCCCGCCGCCTTTTCGCTGGTCATGATTTTCGTCTGCTTCCGCTACCGGTCCAAATTCCGGTACCCGGTCTTCTTTCTGAGTTTGGCGGTGATCCTGTCCTCGTTCACGCTCGGGATTCACTGGCTGCCGGATCTTTTAACGGGAGGATTTCTGGGCGTCTTCAGCGCTTCGCTGGCGGTTCTGTGGGACCACCGTATTGTCGACGCCATCAAAAAAGTGCAACCGGAACTGGCGACCGAGGGGACCCGGATCCTCGGCATCAAACCCGTTGAGAAAAAAACCACCTTCATCAGCTACCGCCGGGAGACCGGTTCCATCATGGCACGCATCGTTCAGTCGGAGTTGAAGAAAAGGGGACACCTGTCGTTTCTGGACGTGGACGACCTGGGACCGAAACAGTTCGGCGAACGCCTGTTGCGGGAAATCGCATCGGTGCCCAATTTCGTGGTGGTGCTGTCTCCCGGTGCCATGGACCGTTGCGACCAGCATGAGGACTGGCTGCGGCGGGAAATCGCCCACGCCATCATGACACACCGGAATATCGTTCCCTTCATGGTGGATGAATTTCAATATCCCCAAAAAAAAGAAATTCCGGACGACCTCGAGGAACTGTTGCATCATAACGGCATCATCTATTCGCACGAATACTTCGACGCCACCTTCGACAAACTGTCAGACTTCCTTCAAAAGAATTAATACCACCGGACGGTTCTCCTGGATCCGCTAGTCCTCGCTGATGTGGCACTCGTATTCCCGGTCGTTGAGCCAGTTGATTTTCATGTAAAGCGGCAGGCGGGTGGTGGGATCGATATGGGCGGAGTGCAATTGCTCGACAGTCAGATTTTCTGCCCCGCGCAAATCCGCCCCGATCAGTTGGGCACCGGTCAAATCCGCCGACTTCAGTTTGACGCCCTGCATCACGGCCTTCGTAAAATCCGCGCCGGCCAGTTTGGCGTCCATCAGAATGGACCCGTGGCTGATGTCCGCTCCGGCAAAGTTGGCGCCTTCGGCATTCACTTCGGTGAAATCCACCTTGGCCAGGTTGGCCCCTTCAAACAGCGCGTTGCTCATATCTGAGTTGAAAAAATTAGCGCCGCCCAGGTTGGCCCGGGTGAAATTGGCATCCATCAAGTCCGCTTGGGAAAGCGAAGCACCGATCAACAGGGCCTCTTCCAGATTAGCCCCGCACAGATCGCAATAGGTCAGGTCGGCGCCGCACAAATCCACACGCGACAACTCCATATGAGCCATGGAGGGCAGGCTGAGCTGGTTCCTCAACAAAGTCAGGATGCTCTCCCCTTTTTTAATAATGGTATCCGCTGCGGTCTGTGCTCTATTATCTTCCAGAAAGGCAACCAGCGCATCTTCAGAAAAATCGTCCATGGGTGTTTTCCTTGCACATCCGAGGATAAAGTTCGTTGGGAAGGGTATCAAAAGCGGTGCCGGAATGGAACCCGATCCGCATGCGATCCGGCGTTTTGGCGACGGCCGGATCAGGGCGCCAGATGCGTTCCGGGGATGAGGTAGCCGGTCACGTAATCGTGAACCGCCTGTGCCAGAGGGAGGGGCGGACGCGTATACCCGGCGGCCTGAATTTTGCCGATCTCGGCGCAGGTGTGGTACTGGTACTGTTTCCGTATGGCATCGGGCATCTCGATGATTTCAATATTCACCTCCCGGTCCATCGCCGCGAACAGAGCGCGGGCCAGATCGTTCCAGGAGCGCGCCTGACCGGTGCCCACGTTGAACAGCCCGCAGACCTCCGGACGGTCCAGGAAGAACAGTGTCATCGCCACCGCATCTTTCACATAAATAAAGTCGCGCACCTGTTCTCCGTCGCCGTATTCGGGGCGATAGGATTTGAACAGGCGGATTTTCCCGGACTCGCGAATCTGCTCGTAGCCTTTCAATACCATGCTTCGCATGTCTTCCTTATGGTACTCGTTAGGACCGAACACGTTGAAGTACTTGAGACCCACCACCCGGTCCAGCACCCCCTCCTGCCCGGCCCACAGATCGAAATCCTGTTTGCTCTGGCCGTAAGGGTTGAGCGGTTGTAACCTCTCCAGCCGGGAGATGTCGTCCGAATAACCCTGCCCGCCGTCGCCGTAAGTCGCCGCACTCGACGCGTAGATGAACCGGATGTCCCGGTCGAGACAATAGCGCGCCAGATGTTGGGTGAACTGGACATTGTTGCGGGCCAGGAAATCGACGTCCGTTTCCGTGGTGGAGGAACAGGCACCCAGGTGGAACAGGGTGTCCACTCCCTTCAGGGACCCGTCCCGCACCTGCGCGAGAAACGTGTCCGGATCGATGCGGCGGGAATATTTCAGCGGCGCCAGATTGTTCTTTTTTTCCGGGTGATCCTCATGATCGACGATCAGGATGCCGGTGCATCCGCGCTGGTTGAGGGCATGAACGAGGGCGCTTCCGATAAATCCCGCGCCGCCGGTGACCACTATCATGAATTCTCCGTTGGGATCAGAAACCGAATTCCGCTTTGTTCGCTTTGCGGTGCATGCGCTGCCATTCCACATCCGGCAGGAGCGGCCGGACATTGGGAGGCGAGTCCTCGGCCATCCGGATCAGCATGGCCACGCGGTCCTTGCCGGCGGGATGGGTGGAGAGCAGGCGCATCCAGCCGGGAACTTCTTTGTCACCGTCTTCACTGTTTTTTTGGTCCAGACCCAGCATGCGCAGTTCTTCTTCTTCCAGCTTTTTGAATACCCGGACCATTCCCTGCGGATCGATCCCCGACGCCAGCACCATTTTCATGCCTTCCTGAT
>SMVT01000069.1 GCA_004357365.1 Nitrospina sp. | reverse complement strand
CTTTCACCGGAATTTTCGAAACGCAGATGGACCTTGGGGTGGTGGCGGAATATCTGTTCGACGAACGCCGGGACTTCGCCTTAACTCCCTTGGAAAACGATCTGGCGGGGCACTGCGGCTGGCGGTGAATGATGCGGCCAGCACGGAATTCCTGTTCGGGTGGGTGCAGGATGTCGACACCAACGCCCGCTTTCTGTTCCTCGAAGCCAGCCGCCGCCTCGGCGATCAATGGACGCTGGAACTTGAAATCAGGATATTTCTGGATCAGCCGCCTACCGCTTTCCTCTTTACACTGCGCGACGACGACCTGTTGCAACTGGTCCTGCAATACCATTTTTAATACGGTGAATGATTCAGGCACTTGGCGAGGCACATTGTTGAGAGATATTTGGAAAGGGCAGTTAACGGGGTTTGGACGCGAGCACCGAATCAATCAGCTTCAGCAGGGAAGCTCGAGGGGGGCGGAAATCAATCCTGAATATCTGGCCCCACAAATTGCCATTTGATTTCAGGAAATCGCGGTCGGAAAAATTTCTTATTCTTTTTCCAGCGTCACATCGACCGACTTAAAGGAGGGGGTTCGGGATTGGGGATCGGCGGCGCGCGGCACCACCACGTTGGCCTCGGGAAAGTACATCATGATATTGCCGGGCGTGATCGGGTAGGGGACCAGTTTTTGCCCTGCCAGGGATCCGGTCGAACTGTTTACGGTGACGGTATCGTTTTCCCGCCATCCTCTTCGCTCCATATCCTCCGGGTGTATGAGCACCACCTCGCGGGAATCGACCCCGCGAAATTTGTCCTGAGTTTCGTACACCACGGTATTGAACTGGCCCTCCGAGCGCACCGTCATCAACCGGAAATGGTTTTCCCTGAGCGGCGAACCCGGCGTGCTTGGCACTTTGAACGCCGCCCGGCCGGTGACGGAAGGAAACCGGGGCTCGTGCAGGGTGCGGCCCTCGATATGAAACTCCTTGCGGGTGCGGTCGATTTCCTGCATGGGTTTCATGCCCTGAACCACGGACCCGATCACCTGCCGGATGTTGGCCGTGTGGTGAAACTCCTTCCACGGGATGGGGCTGTCCGGTAACACCCGCCCGGCGATTTCCGCAATCACCTCCACCTCGCTCTTCAGTCCGGGAAAGCGCGTAGGCCCGCCGTCGCTCATCCGCACATAACTGAACATGCTCTCCTGGGTGGTGGGTTCCGGTTCCTCATCCCGCGCCAGCACCGGAAGGATGAGGGTGGTTCGGCCGCGACCCAGAAAATGACTCGGGTTCAGCGTCGTGTTCATATAAAGAACAAAGTCGATATTCGACAACGCCTGCCCGGCGAACCGCGAGTCGGGATTGGAGCCGTACAGGTTGCCGCCCAGGTTCCAGGCGAAATCGAATCCCCCGGCATGGGCCCTTTCGATGCAACCGAGGGTATCCAGCCCTTCGCCGGTCGGCAGATGAATACCGTAGGCCGACTCCAGGTTGTCCAAGAATTCCTGCTTCAGTTGCGGAGTGAATCCGATGGTGCCGATACCCTGCACGTTGCTGTGTCCACGCAGGGGAAGCAGTCCCGCCTGCTTGCGACCCACCATGCCGCGCAACAACGCCAGATTGACGATGGCCTGCACGCCCTCCACCCCATTGGCGTGGTGGGTGATGCCCATCGCCCAGGCGAACACCACGTTCTTGGCCTGTGCGTAGTGCCGGGCCAGTTGCTCCATGAGCGGCCGCGGCACGCCCGACAGCGTTTCGAGTTCCTGCCATGAGGAATTCGCGACGTACTGCTGGTACGCGCTAAAATGATCGGTATATTCATCGATGAACACGCGGTCCAGGACTCCCGGCTTGCTCTCCGCCATCTGCAACAACGCCTTGGCGATGCCGGTGCACAGCGGCAGGTCGCCGTTGATGTGCGGCTGGACGTAGGTGCTTGCGATGGGGGAGCCGAACAACAGGCTGCGGAGGTCCGAGGGAACGTAAAACTTTTCCAAACCGCGTTCGCGGGCGGGATTGATGACGATCACCTTGCCGCCGCGCCGCCGGATGTCCATCAGCGTGCGCATGAAACGCGGATGGTTGGAAGACGGATTGGCGCCGATTAAAAAAATGAGGTCGGTGTGATCGAGATCCTCCAGCTGAATGGTCGCGGTGCCGGTGCCGATGCTTTGTTTCAAACCGACGCCGGAGGCCTGGTGGCAATAGTAGGAGCAGTTGTTGACGTTGTTGGTGCCGAACACGCGTGCGAATAATTGCAGAAGAAATCCGGCTTCATTGGAGGAGCGCCCACTGGCGTAAAAGAATGAACGGTCGGGGTCGGTGGTTTGAAGCGTGGTAACGGTGGTCTCCAGAGCCTCTTCCCAGGAGATCGGACGATAATGCGTGTCGCCCGGGGCGCACAACACTGGGGTGGTCAGCCGTCCGCTGTGTTCCAGCTCCAGGGGTGTCCGGGTCTTCAGTTCATCGATGGCATAACGCCGGAAAAAATCTCCGGGGATGGCGGGTTGCAGATCGGACGCCTGGGCCCACACGGCTTTTTTACAGACCGAAGGGAAGACCCCCCTTTCGTCGCGCATCCCGCCTTTTTGGCCGCCCATGCCCAGCGCACAGCTTTTGCAACTGTTGCGGGACAGCAGAGACTTCAGCATGGACCAGGGGCCCACCTTGAAGGACAGTTTCATTGAAAACAGGATGGAATCCCATCCCGCGATTTTTCGTGGAATCCGAGTGATCATGAATTTTCCCGTGGGTTTCTGTTCTTCTATGACCCTATTCATTATAACTTTTATTGTTCCATTTCCATGAGATTTGCGGAAAAAGCCTTGGGCCGAATTAAGGAGATTCTAAGGGGTTTTTAAAGCGTCTGCCGGCAGTGGGCCCAACCCAAAACACCGTAAATTCCTGTATTTTAATGCCTTGGATTAAATCGAAAATTCGTGGGGCAGAGATTTTTGAAAATAGCAGGAGAACCCTTGAAATAATCAGATTTACGACTATAATAAAGGTAATTCTATAGGACCCATTCCACCCAATCCTATTTTTCAAAAGGAATTACGGATGGCCAAAACAAACGAATTCAAAAACAAAAAAGTACTGCTGGTGGATGATTCCTCTACCGCCCGTCAGATCATCAAGCGGGAATTGATCCAGATTGGGTTTGAGGATCAGAATGTCCGTGACGCCGCCGATGGGGAACAGGCTCTGAAGTTCCTGGCTAAAACGGAATTCCACATGATCGTATCCGACTGGTACATGCCCAAAATGGATGGGATAGAGCTGTTGAAACAGGTCAAGGCGGACAAACGTTTTAAAAATATTCCTTTCCTGATGTTGACCACAGAAGCGGAAAAAAAGAAGATATCGCAGGCCTACGAGTCGTCGGCCGATCAATACATTGGGAAGCCGTTCAAATCCGACCCGTTCCGGCAGATCGTCAACAAATTATTGTTGGGTTCTCATTCCTATGATGATAAAAAGGTTCTGGTGATTGACGATTCCGCCGTGCTGCGAATGATTCTTGCCAAAAATCTGGTGGAGGTGGGATTTCAGAAAAGCAATATCATTGAATCCAAAGACGGCGAGGACGGCCTGGACAAACTTTCGGTGGACAAGTTTGATCTGGTTATTACCGACTGGTACATGCCCAAGATTGACGGTCTGGAGTTCGTCAAGATGATCAAGGAAAAGAATCATCTGAAAAATATTCCGCTGTTAATGGTGACTTCCGAAATGGATTCCAAAAAGGAGCTCGAAGCATTTCGTGCGGGCATCAGCGCCTACATCATCAAGCCGTTCACCGCAACCGATCTGCAATCCAAAATCAAGGAAGTTTTCTGAATCTGATTGTTCCATTCCCTGAATAGAGCCCAAGTGAAACCCGGAGGAGCACCCATGTTCGCAAGAATTGCTTTAGCCGTGTTGATGGTCAGCATGACCAGCTGTACCGCATTAAAACAGAGATTTGGAACGGGCGAGGAAACCCCGCAATTGAAGGCGGCGCGCGCCGATTGCCGAGCGAAGGCGGAAAAAGAAGCCATTCGGAAGTATCAAAGCACCATCAGTCAGAAAGAACATACCCGGATCGCGTTTGACGCATGTATGGAGGTCAAGGGGTATAACAAATTTGGAAAGAAAATAAAATAACGGAACTCTCGTTCCCGAATCTTGAAGGCAGGTTGCTCCCCATCCCTTGGGCAATCTGCCTTTTTTTTTGCATGTTTCCGGGAATCACTCGCGGTTGGCTTCCATCGGGTGCCGGTTGGCGAAGAAGTCGAACGTATCCTTCAGCCCTTGCTTGAGGGACTGTGCCGGTTGCCACCCGTGATCCCGTTTGAACTTTCCGTAATCGATACAGCTCCGAAGTTGTTCTCCCATGCGGGGCGGGTCGTTTTTGGGAGCAAGGGACTTGCCGGAGGCTTCGATGAGAAAAGAGGCGACGGTATTGACCGATGTTTCCTCTCCGGTGCCGACGTTGTAGGTTCCCTGAAAGTTTTCCACCAACGCTTTCAGGTTGGCGGCCACCACGTCAAATACCGAAACGAAATCGCGCGTTTGCTCTCCGTCCCCGAAGATGACCGGCGGCTGATCCTGCAACAATTGCCGGCAGAAAATCGCCACCACTCCGGCTTCTCCGTGAGGGTCCTGCCGGGGACCGTAGACATTGCTGTAACGCAGAACGGCGGACTGCAGTTTGTAGTTGTCCTGGAAATAATCGAGATAGCGTTCCACCGTCAGCTTGGCGATGCCATAAGGGCTCATCGGATGCTTCGGATGCTCCTCGTCGGCCGGGTAAGAGTTCTGCTTTCCATAAAGAGCGCCTCCGGTCGAAGCGAATATGAATTTTCGCACACGGTAAGAGGTGGCCAGCTTTAAAAGTTTGATACTGCCGAGGATATTGATTTCCGCATCGAAGGCCGGGTCGGCCACGGATTGCGTTACCGAAATCTGGGCGGCGTGATGGTTGACGGCGTCGAATTTTTCCTGTTTAAAAATGTCCTCGACGGCGGGATCTATCAGATCCCTATCGTAAAACACCGCGTCCGGGTGCACCTGCTCTCGTTTTCCCGTGGACAGGTTGTCCAGGACCACGACGCGGTGGCCTTCCGCAAGATAAGCATCGACAATATGGGAGCCGATAAAACCGGCGCCACCGGTAACCAGAATATTCATATCGTATCAGGTGTTGCTGGAAATGTTTTCTATCAAATAGTATAAGATAAGTCGTTCGAGATTGCGGGATTTATATGCGTGCCCGTTTCCCGGCTCCGGCGGGATGGTTCCGATGCCAGGGCGTACCCATGAACAGGAATTCACTCAGGTGACCTCTCAAGATACAAATTTGTTTTGTTTCGGGTTGGGATTTACCGGCTCGGCGCTGGTTCGGGTTTTGCAGGCCAGGGGCTGGGCGGTTGCCGGAACCTGCCGCGACAAAGTCCATCAGGACCTCTGGGACCGGGCGGGTGTCCGCGCGTATGCCTTCGACGGCAAAACCGCTTCCCGGGAAATCGGGCAGGCGTTGGCGGAAGTCAGTCACGTGCTGGTGACCATCCCTCCGCACAAGGAAGACGGCGATGTGGTGCTCCGCCATTTTAGAGACGCCCTGGCCCGCAGTTCCGGACTCCGCTGGCTGGGTTATCTGTCGACCACAGGGGTGTACGGCAACCGCGACGGCGAGTGGGTGGACGAGTCCTCCGAATTGAAGCCGGTGTTCGATCATCAGAAGCGGCGGGCCGAAGCCGAGTCGCAATGGTTCGACTTGTACCGCGGACATGGGGTGCCGGTTCACGTGTTCCGGTTGGCGGGGATTTACGGTCCGGGACGCAATCTGCTGGAACGGGTGCGCCGGGGAGTGGCCAAGCGGATCGATCAACCGGGCCTGGTGT
>SMVT01000068.1 GCA_004357365.1 Nitrospina sp. | reverse complement strand
TTCAAGATGGACCGCCAGGGGCTGGTGGAGTAATCAGCAGGCACCCCGTGTTCATGCGGGTTCCGGAAATCAATCAAGTTTTTAGTTTTTCATATAACCATCAAGCATTTCCAATATTGACTCAAAGTTGAGGGAGTACTTTTATGAATAAAATGGTGGCACCTCAGAATGGAAAAATACTGTTTTCCCAGATTGTGAAAGTGGGTGAAAAAACCAAAATGGGCCAGACCATTACCGATCCGAACGTCATGTTCAACGAGGTGGAACGGACGGCGGCTTTTATGACCGGTTCCGAGGTCATTCGTGCCGCCATCAAGGTGGCCAATCTGGATATCTCCGTGGCCTACCCCATCACCCCGCAGAGTGAAGCGGCGGCGTTGATCGGCGAATTGTATGCCGAAGGCTACGTCCGTGATTATTTCCGGGGTGAAAACGAATTCGGGGTCATGGGCGAATGCGCCGGCGCCGCATTTGGCGGGGCGCGGGTGTTCACCACCACCGCCGGGCCGGGAACTTTGCGGGCTATGGAAAACTTTCCGATGTGGGCCGGAGCCCGTCTGCCCATTCAGGTTGTCGTGACCTGCCGGGGCGTCAATTCCCCGCTCAGCATCCAGCCCGATACGCTGGAAATGTACTACCTGCTGGAAACGGGCATGCTGGTGTGGCACGCGGAAACTGCGCAGGATCTGTACGACTGGATCCTCGGCGGGTTCATGGTTTCCGAACAGCCGGACGTGCATCTGCCGCTGGCGTTGTGTTGTGACGGCTTCTTCGTCACCCACACCAAAGACACAATTATGATGCAACCCGACGACATGTGTCTGCCGCCTTACGATCCGTACCGCTCGCCGGTTCCCTGTATGGACATGGAAAATCCTCCGATCCGGATGATGCGCGATCCGTTCGTTATGAAATCGAATTACATCAGTTATATGACGCACGCATCCTGGCAACAGGAAATTCATGCGGCGGTCGAAAGGTCGCGCAAGCACACGCTTCCCATCATGAATGGTTCCCTGATCGACACTGAAAATATCGACCGGGACATCCTGATCGTTGCCTCGGGTACCGCAGTGTCCCAGGGACGCGAAGCGATCCGCCTGCTGGAAGAGGAAGAGGGTATCAAGGTGGGCTTGGTGAAAATCAAGACCATTCGTCCCTTCCCGACCGAGGAAGTGCGGGAAGCGACCGCCAACGCCAAGACGATCTTCGTTCCGGAGTTCAACATCAAGGGTTGGCTGGCACGCGAAATCAAATCGATCCTGCCGAACAACGAACGAGTCGTT
This sequence comes from Nitrospina sp., assembly GCA_004357365.1. Lineage (GTDB taxonomy): Bacteria > Nitrospinota > Nitrospinia > Nitrospinales > Nitrospinaceae > SZUA-226. The sequence goes on along the minus strand of SMVT01000068.1, from coordinate 6,459 downwards.
GCCGGACCGCATGTGGCGGGCGGCATGACCCTGCCTTCGGAAGTGATCGTCGAAGAGGTCAAAAAAGTGCTGGGTATTAAAGGAAAGACCTTTGCCTCACACGGTTAGTCCGGCCGGGTCATTTCTTCTTAAATATTGTTATTAACGTATTCATAATAAATATATTTCCAGAGGAAAATATGAGTAAGGAAAAAATTCAAATGTCAGAAGCGCTGGCGGACATCATGCCTCCAGAATACCAGGAACTGGTGGCCACGGCGACCTTCGGTAATGAAGACCGGAGCTGGAAAGACATCGGGACTTCCAAGGAACTGATCGAACAGCATTCGCTGTGCGCCGGGTGTCCGGAATCGATCGCGTTCCGGTTTATCCTGGCCAGTATTCCGGCACCGGAAGATTCCGTGTTCGTCGGATCCACCGGGTGCACCAGTCTCGTCTTTCCGCATGTCGGGGTGCAAAATATTCACTCCCTGTTCGGCAACCAGAACGCCATTGCGTCCGGTCTCCACCGGGCTCTGAAACTCCGCTTCCCGGACGTCCATAAAGACGTGATCGTGCTGGCGGGTGACGGCGCCACCGTGGACATCGGCCTCGATATGACCATGCAGTCCTGGTTCCGTCAGGAAAAATTCACCACCATTTGTTTCGATAACGAGCTGTACGCCAATACTGGCGGCCAGGAGAGCGGACTGATGCAGAAAGGGTTCGTTGCCAAAATGGCTCCCACCGGCAAAAAGTTCGAAAAAGTCCGCCTGCCGGAAATCGCGTTTGAATCCGGTTGTCACTATGTCGCCTGTCTGACGGTGAGCAAGCCCAACCGCGTGGAAAAAGCCATCCGCAATGCCATTTACGTGTCGCGGGAATTCGGTCCGACTTACGTTCAGCTGTACACGCCTTGTATTCTGGAAATCGGAAAACAGAGCATGGAAGGTTTGGACGAAATGAAGGATGCCGAAACCATCGGCGGACGGTTTGTGATGAAGGAATTCATGACCGACGAGGTCAAGGTGTTCCTGAAAGAAAAAGATGCCGAGCAGAAAGCCCGGAAAAAAGCGGCCAAGGAGGCGGTGGCTGTCACGGCTTAACCCATAGAGGAGAATGAGATGTCTGAACCTGTAATGAAACGGATGAATATCCGCATCTCCGGGCTGGGAGGCCAGGGGGCAGTAACGGCGGCGCACCTGTTGGCCATGGCGGCCAACAGGATGGGTAAATATTCCATTTCCAACCCGTTCTTCGGCGCGGAAAAACGAATGGCTCCCGCCGAGAGTTACGCGCGCATCGGTCCGGAGAAAATCTTCGACCGGGGCGAATTGGTATATCCGGATGTGATCATGGTGTTCCATCCCCAGGTAATTACCATGCAGAAAAGCTATACCGCTCCGTTTTATTCCGGAATTAAGAAGGGCGGTCTCGTTATCATCAATACCAATGTCGATCTTCTGACCCCTGATGATCACAAGCGGCTGGAGGACAACAATGTATCGGTTTACAATTTGGATGCCACCACTCTGGCGCTGGAAATCGGCGGCACCGAGTTGTCCACCAACATGGCGATGATCGGCGGCTGCATGGGCGTGACCAAGGTGGTCGATTTGCCCTCTATGGACGCTGCCCTGCAGGAGCGGTTCGGCAAGAAGTACATCGCTTCCGGTGGTACCGCCACTCTCGACGAAGCGATTAAAAAGAAATACGCGAAAAAGGAGCAATTGATTCAGAAAAATAACGATACGATTCACAAAGCCTATGAGCTGGCTGAAGAATGGGCGAAAACCTCGCCCTATGCTCCCGTTTATTATGAAGCGGCGTAAGGTTTGAAGGCCGGCTTAATCGGCCCAATGTAAATTTTTTAAAACAAGAAGGAGCTATTCAGAGTGTACAACGTAGCGTACGTCCATGACGACAAGTGTATTGCAGAAAAAGGGTGCCGGCTCTGTATCATGTATTGCCCCGAGGCGGATACCATTATGCTGAACACCGAAACGATGAAAGCGGTAGTGGTGATCCCACGTTGCAAGGGGTGTGACCTCTGCAAGGTGGTCTGCAGTACCCATAACGCTATCTCCATGCATCCGGTCAACCCGGGCACCGGTGAGATCATTATGGATGCAAAAGAAGGCGAAGCCGCGGGATTGGGCCAAGCCTATGCCGGATAAGCTCCTTCGTGAAAGCTTTAACCCATGGCGCAAGCCATGGGTTATTTTTTTTCACGGCCTATCGGTAAGTCAGGAAGCACGTCCCGGCTTTTCAACTTTTGAAGAGGATCATGATTATGGTCGATACGGTTGCCAGAGAATTAGACTGCATTCTCTGCCAGGAACGGTTCAGTCCGGTTATTGAGCCGGAAGAAGACCAAACGTCTTACGATATCTACTGCACTTCCTGCGTCAAATGGGTCCAGATCGGGAAGTCCGACCCGGTACGCACCACTTTCCGGAAAATCCTGCAATTGGAGGGAGAACCGTTGGCGCTGGCGATTCAGAATTACCTCGCCCCGTGCCCCTGCGGTAAGGAGTTCAGCCACGATTCCGGCAAACGATGCCCGGCTTGTATTCACAAGATCAAAAGAGAAACTCACATCAGCTACGCTTCCAGCGAGTTCCACTGCATCTGGAACATCGAAAAGCTCAAAGAGATCGAAGGCAAAGTTTTCAAATACATTCTGGACCGGCTGGACTCGGAAGAGGAAAACCTCAACCAGCTGATCGAACGTTTCGAGAACGGAGAAATTGATCCCGGACCCTACATGGAAAGTTTGGAAAATATCCAAATCCGCGAAGCCACCGAGGTGGCCGCCGTCAAAACCTGGGCCATGCTGGCTGGATCGAAAATAGCTTTCCCGAGCGCTGAGGAGCACGGGCTGGCGGTTCACTACGGGTCCCGTATCCTGGTGAGTATCGCCACCGGTCTGGAGATGGGATACGGAACCTCCATCCTGACCACTCTTTCCAGGGAAGAAAAGAATCTGGACGGCCCGGCGAGGAAGGAAATTCAAACCTTTATCAAGAAAATCGGGGGCGGTTTTTAGGGCTCCCCGCCACTTTTTCGAACCCTTTGGTGATTAAGGGAATCTTAATTACCAAGTATCATAGTTCTCCCCCTGTTTAGCTCAACGCCCCGGAAACGGGGCGTTTTTTTATGCCTTATATCGGCCCCTATTAATCCTTGTTTTCCCTCACCTGAATGCGTATCTCTGCCCCGTTGGCCCGTATTTCCGGAATGTACATGGCGTGACCCAGCACCGGCAGGGCATGGAACCGGCCCGGCACCTCGGCGCGCAGGGTGTAGCGAATCTCCCACACCCCCTGCGGCAGGTGGTCGATAAACAGCACCACCTTGCGGTCGCGCAACTCCTGGTACACCCACCGGCTGCGCCCCGTGTAATCGGATGAAGCCGGGCTCGGCGCCGGGACGATCCGGGAGGAGGTCCGGTTTCCGGCCGGGGTCACGCCCGGCAACACCGGATTCAGGGAGGTTCGGAAATTCCGTTGCACCGCCGATTGCTTCAGTTCCCGCGCGTATACCGGTTCGCCGCTTTTGATCTGCACCGCCTCCAGCCCCGCCGGTTTCAGATCCTCAAACACCAGATATTCATAATGGTTCTTGGCTTCGAGGGTAAGGAGGGTTTCGATGCGCTCGCCGCTGGTTACCGTCTCCCCGTCGTTGAGCGGCACCTTGTCGTAAATGTAACCTTTAAGGAGAGTCGGACGTCCCACCAGTTTGTAATACTGCCGCCGGACGAAAATCTCATTGCCCGCCGCGGTGATCGGCTCCTCCAGGCTGAAAAAGGTGGCGTTCGCCGCAAAGTACAAGGGACCCTCCCCGCTTTTCCGGATCAGGCGGATGGTGTTGACGCCGTCTTTGATCCACTTCGCATCGATGGCGAACCGGCTGGGTGCGCGCAAAACGTCCTTAACTTTCTGGGTGGTTATGGTGTGGCCGTTGACCTGTAGTTCGTATTCGATCCCGCCCTTCAGTTCGCCGCTGGTCTTAAGGTATTGATTCATCGCCAGTACCACGATGGCCGTGTCGCGGGTATTGCTCCAGTTGGCGCCGCGCCGGTTTTTGATCAGCCAGTTCATGACCGGCTCCACCAGTTTGTTTTTGGGATCGATGGTGAGCAGGGCGCGCAGGGCGAACGCGGTTGCTTCCACGCCGCCGTTCGACCACCGGTAGAAAATGCCGTCCTCCCCCCAGTGCGCCGTGGCCATCACCGATTTTTGGGAGGGTTTGGAGCCGCGCTGGATGATCGAAGTATCCGGCTGGTCATCGAGGATGACCCCGTTTTCAAGATTTTCGATCAACGTCCGGGCCTGCTTCTTGAATCCGTAATGATGGGCCGCCAGCGCCAGCAACGAACGGGTGTAGGCGTTGAGGCGGCCTTTGTGTTTCCACAGGTTCTGGAAGGCCTTTTTCTGGAACTTCTCGATTTTCTTGAGTTTGGCCGTCGCGTGATGCGCCGACAGCGCGTGCAACATCCACGCCTGCAGATCGTGTTGCTCCTCCGCTTCCACCAGTTCCTTGTTGAGGAACCGGGCGGCGCGTTTGAGAACGCTCCGGTTCACCTCAACCCCGGACTGCCGGGCGAGGCTCAGTCCCCACAGCACGTAGGCCGTCATGAAGTGATCGCTGTCGCCTTTTTTCCACCAGCCCCAGCCGCCGTCGCGGTGCTGAAAATCGTACAGGCGGTCCAACCCCGCCCGCACCATGGCATCCAGCTCGGCGATATTCTTTTTGCCTTTGGGATGGGTTTTACCGGTGTGTTGGGTTTCGATGCCGCCGAACACCTTGTTGCGGATGGCTTCGGGCTGGAGTCCCTGGTCCATCAGCGTTTTCGACACGATCACCGCCGGCAGAAACCGGCTGAGCGTCTGCTCGGTACAGCCGTAGGGGTAATCGATCAGGTAGGGCAGGGCGTCCAGCATAGTCACCGCCAGGCTCGGGGTGACCTGCACGCTGAGGCGCGTCGAATCCTTGTTCCGCTTTTTCGGGATATTCAATAGCACCGTCACTTCATCCCCGCGCATTGTGCCGGAGGCGGAGAGGAATTTTTCGATGCCGTGCTCGTGAACGATGAAACCCTTTTCCATGGCATCGCCGTATTTGGAGGATTTCGCGGACACGCGGATTTTGGCCTGACCCGCTTGCGTCACCGAAACCAGCCAATCGATGCGGCGTTCGCCATGCGCCGGAACCTTGGTCGGGCCGATCTCCCCCTTGACCGGCTTGCCGGTGCGGTCGATGTGGCCGACCACCGTCAGGCCCTGCGCATTGAGGGTGGGATGCACAATCATTTCTTCATCGGTGTTGTTGTTGAGGATGGCCGACAGGGTGAGCTGGTCCCCCACCACGAAGAAACGCGGCGCCTGCAGACGGACGATCAACGGGTTCTGCGTCCGGACTTTTGTTGTGGCAATGCCGAACTGGTTGGTCCTGGAGACCGCCCGCGCAGTGGCACGCCACTGCGTCAACGAATCGGCGAATTTGACCTTGACCGTGGCTTTGCCGTCCTTGCCGGTTTTGATATTCGGTTTCCACAAAATGGTACTGCGGAAATCCGACCGCACCTGCACCGCCGGTTCTTCCTGCCCGGGTGCCGGTCTTTGCTCTTTCATTTCACGTTTGAGCAAACCGGCTTTATCGTCGGCAAACGCTTCTTCGGCTACCATCTCTGATTGAGCCATGGGTGCGTTGGCGCTCAGGGATTTGGCGGCGCGGGCCTTGTATTGAACATCGCCCTCCAGAGAATCCAGCGCACCGTAATCGCCTTTGCCTCCGGAGACGCCCCGCCCGAGTGACCCATCTTTTCTCTTTTTAAGTTTTGCCAGACGTTTCATCTGAAACGAGCTCAGGGTGCGGATGCGCTGGGCGCGCTTTTGTCCATAGAAGAACTGCCGCGGGTCGGGTGCCAGATCTTTCTGGATATAATAGACCGCCTCGTCCACCAACCCCACCGCCACCTCGGCGGATACCGGTTTGCCCTCATGATTGCGCGCGGTGACGGTGAGGAGGCCCTGTTCGCGTGGCTGGTATTGTTGGCGGTCGAGCGTCACCGATACGTTGAGGAAATTTTTGACCGGCGGAACCACCACCTGTTTGACGTCGCTGTATATTTGATGATCGCTCACCATCACGCCCTTGAGGAACACGTTCGGCACGTGCTTTTCCTCGATGTCCAGTTGCAACAGCTTGACCGTCCCGGTGAGATGCACCAGTTGATAACTGTACAGGTCGTCCGCTTCCATGCTGAATAGAACATAGCGGTCATTGGTGGGCGCAACGATCATCACCGGTGCTTTTTGGCCGGCGCGGAAGGTGTCCTTGTCGACGATGATCTCGAGGCCGCCGTGACGGTAGCCCAGTTCGGTGGTGGCGTTGTCGGCGACCCAGACGGTGGTCTCGCCTTTGACGGGCAGGGTTTTCCGGTCGGGTTGCGAGGTCCAGGCGATGCGGTAATAG
>SMVT01000067.1 GCA_004357365.1 Nitrospina sp. | reverse complement strand
GTTGCGGCCCTTTTCCTTGGCCCGGTACATGGCCAGATCGGAATTTTTAAGAAGCGTTCTGATTTCCATGCCGTCGTCGGGGAAGATGGAGATACCGATACTGGCCCCGATGTACAATTCGTTGTCGCCGATTTTAAAAGCCGGCGCCAGAGAGTCGAGAATCTTCTGGGCCAGTCTGGCGGTGTGGTCGGTTTCCATCAGCTCCGGAATGAGAACGATGAATTCGTCGCCTCCCATGCGTCCCACCGTATCCTGTTTGCGCAGAATGCCCTTGATTCTCTGGGCCACCTGCTGGAGCAGTTGGTCGCCTGCTTCATGGCCCAGTGAATCGTTGATGGTTTTGAAATGGTCCAAATCCAGAAAGAGAATGGCCACTTTCTGGTTGTTGCGGGAGGAGTTGGCCAAAGCCACCGCCAGACGGTCATTGAGCAGGTTCCGGTTGGGCAGTCCCGTCAGGGAATCGTAATACGCCATTTGCCGGATGGTGTTCTCCATCTGCTTGCGTTCTGTAATATCCTGAACCCACAACAGAATTTCATATTGGTCGGCATGGAGTTCCACCAGCTGGAGTTTGCACTCGACCGGGTAGGCGGAGCCGTCTTTTCTTTCGAATATGGTTTCGAATGAAACCATCGGTCTCAGTTTATTGATGAGGGATTCGCACATCTGGGTCAATTTATCCGGGTCCATGCTCGGCGCCAGATCGATAAATGTTTTTCCTTTTACTTCCTCCGGGGTGAACCCGGTATCCATGCAGGCGAGCGAATTGGCTTTGATAAATTTAAAGGTCTCCGGTTCGAAGACCAGCACCTCGCGGTAATGTTCGTCCAGCGATGGGACGATATCCTTGGAGACCTTGTCTCCACCGAGTTTAGTGACGGAAGATTGGGATGAAACCAGATGGGTAGAAATTTTTCGGGAACGCGCGGACAGGGTTTTCATGATGGCCATGAGAGCCTGCGGTTGGGTGGCGAAATACTCCTGGAACTGAGATTCGTTGATTTCCAGAAGAACCGACGGAACCAGGGCCCGCGCACCGGCCGTTCTCGGGACGGACTCGATCAGCGACATCTCACCGAAGAAGGTTCCCGGCAGCATGTTGGTCAACGGTTTTCCACCCTTATGAATCAAAATTTCCCCTTCAAGGACGATGTACATGGCATTTCCCTGATCGCCTTCCTCGAACACGACGGCTTCGGATTCCAGCGGGATTTCCTTGCTCTCCTGGGCCAGCCGTTCGAGGGTGGATTCGTGGAAAAAGCTGAGGACGTCAATGGTCTTCAACATTTCCTTTTTCTTGTCGGGAGCCATGAAAGACGTGGGTTCGGGCATGTTGGGTCTATTGTTCATAACATTAAAAGTTGATGTAAATTATTCATCTAAACCAGTTTATCAGATAAATGACAATTCGCCAGTGGTTATACCCCCCAGGGGTATAAAAAAAGACCGAAACTCCTGAAAATACCGCTTCAGTGGTCAAAAAGGTTTGAATTCTTTGCCTATACGAAATTTTGTCCAGGGCAGGGATGGGGGCCTGGAGGAAGGAGTCCGGTTTCAGCCTAATCCTTCGCCATGGGCTTCATCCGCATGCTGGTTGAGGTAGGCGACCAATTGAGTCCTGGAATTGACTTCCAGTTTCTTGTGAATCTTCTTCAGGTGGGTTTTAACGGTATGCGCGCTGATGAAGAGCCGCTCGGCCATTTCATTCCGGCCCAGCCCGTCGTGGATCAAACAGCAGATTTCCATTTCGCGCCAGGTGAGCCCCGCCTTTTCAATCAGCCGGTTGGATTTGGTGAACGGGTCGGCGGCGGGATGAATGCGCAACAGCCATAATTCCGATTCCCGGGTACCCAGGGCCTTCAGCGGAATCAAATATAATTTGTAGGTCCCTTTGGGAAGGGTAAAAAACGAAACTTCCTTGCCCCACTTCCCGTCTTCGACGAAATCCGATGCGTCCAGATTGGCCTGTTCCCTTTCGAGCACCTTGATCAGGTTCTGCGGGAGGGCCGCTCCGGAGTCTATTTCAAAAATATCCCGGAAGGCTGGGTTGGACGTGACCACCTCCCGCTTGCCATTGACCACGGCAATCCCAGAAGGCGATTTTAAAAGTCCCTGAACCATAGCCTGCCATTTAATCAATTCCTCTTCCAGCATCACGGTTTTGATTTTGAAAGCCAGAAACGGAAAAAGCGTTTGCGCCTCGTTTTCATCTCTTAAAAAAATCTGCTCGCTGACATCGTTGTGGAGCAACAGGAGTTTGGCCAGCGGATCTTCCTCCAGATAGATGCGAATGACTTCCTGATCTCGGTCGGTGAATCCTGAACACCCTAAAAGCGGGGGTGGCTCGGTGGCCGACACTTCAATCACAAAATGACGGAAATCATCCTCGAAAGCGGGATGGATATGGTCCTTGATCGCTTTTTTCAGATCCTCGCGGTTCCGGCATTCCAGCAAAATTTTAAAGGATTCCTGAAGAGAAAATTTTCCGGACTTTATCACAGATGGGGTATCCGTTGGGGTGTTCATGGTCACGGGGTTACCGGTAAAGTTTCATTAAACTATTGGTTTGGTGGATCATAATTTAAATTTGGCGATATGTCAAAATAAACACGATCTTTGTTCGGTTAGCCGATAGGGTTTGGAATAAAAAAACCGCTCACCCTCGGAGGATGGGGAAAATCGCGGAGAGCCTCCCGAAGCCGCTGAACCCCCTCCGGGCTGAAAATTTTCCAACCGAACCCTCTGAATTTTAAACCTTTGGGAAATCTTCTCCGGCTGTGTGAAATATAACCCTTTTGGGGTATTGTAAGAGGCGGTTCCGATGACTAGACTTACCCTCACCTCATGCTGAACGAGGTGAATGTAAACCCATGATTTCTTTTATAAATCCCGATGAACAGGGGCCTTGGGCCCGCTTCGGATTTCAGTGTTAATCAGGAACCCTAAGACCATGAAAAAAACTTTCAACTCCTGGATAGTCCAAATTGTGCTGACGGCGGTCACCTCATTTCTGTTCAATGGCGGGGCGTTTTCGGAGAATACAGCCGTCATCCCACAGAATGCAGGTGGGATTGCCGTTATCGAACCGTCCGGCCAACCGTCGGCGGCGACTCTGGTGCGTTCCGCCATTCGGCCTAAGGTTCACCATTATTTGAGGAAGGGCTACCGGGGCGCTTTCCATCCGAAACATGCGAGGCTCGGAAACCCGGGAAGCGTGAACCGGTCCTGACCCGGAAATGAAAATCAAGTGTATGGAGGAATTGAATACCATGTGTGGAGGAATGATTTACCGGTTGATAAAAAAAATGACCCGTCCCGCTCTCATGTTCCTGATTCTAACGGTATGGATGTTTGCCTTTTAGGCGGGACGCATCCTGTGATCAAACATTAAACCCGTCATCATGCCGCCAGTCCCCTTTTCGTCCTTGCTTCCCTAAGGATATCCCCGATCGAAAAGGTTCCGAGCCTGGCGGCGTGTTACACTCCTTTTAATGGACCCGCTGAAATTCAGATTCCTTTGGACCCTTATCGGCTATGGCCTGGTGGTGCTGGTAGTGGTTTTGTCGCTTTCCCCGGCGCCTCCGACACCGGTGGATTTCCCCTGGATGGACAAGGGGCTGCACGCTATGGCTTACGGCGTTTTGATGCTCTGGTTTGTCCAGCTCCATCCCCAATCCCGTTACGGATGGCTGGCGGGAGGATTTGTGATGCTGGGAATTCTGCTCGAGGTGTTGCAATCGTACACCGGTTACCGGAGCGGAGATTACTGGGATGTCGCCGCCAACAGTTTCGGGACGGCGCTGGGTTGGGGGCTGGCGTTCAAGGGAAAGAACACCCTGTTGTATCGATTGGAAGGGTGGTACCTGCAAACCGAACGTTGATTTTCTCGGCCTAGATCGCGGAGGTCGATCGCTTTAAAATATCGTTGTGTTTTAATCCCACCAGGTTGAGGTCGTTTGCGACCATCATCTCCACCAGTTCCTGAAACGAAGTTTTAGGCACCCAGCCCAGTCGGGTCTTGGCTTTGGTGGAGTCTCCCAACAGCGTTTCCACTTCCGTCGGCCTGAAATATTTTGGATTCACTTCCACCCGCACCTTGCCGGTGGCTTTGTCGACGGCTTTTTCATTCATGCCCGAACCCTGCCAGTCCAGCTCGATGCCGCAATACCCGAAAGCGATGTTCACGAACTCGCGCACCGTATGCTGTTCCCCGGTGGCCAGCACATAATCGTCGGGCCGGTCCTGCTGAAGCATCATCCACATGCCCTCGACGTAATCCTTGGCATACCCCCAGTCCCGCAGGGCGTCCATATTCCCAAGCGATATTTTTTCCATTTTCCGGGAGAGAATCTGCGCCAGGCTGAGGGTGATTTTGCGCGTAACAAAATTTTCGCCGCGGCGCGGCGACTCGTGATTGAACAGGATGCCGCTGCACGCAAACAGGTCATACGCTTCGCGGTAGTTGACGGTGATCCAGTGGGCGTACAGTTTGGCGACGCCGTAGGGACTGCGCGGGTAAAATGGGGTGGTTTCCTTTTGCGGGGTCTCCACCACCTTCCCGTACAGTTCGCTGGTGGAGGCCTGGTAGAATCGCGTTTTATCTTTCAGCCCCAGGTTGTTGATCGCGTCCAGAAGGCGCAGCGTTCCCATCGCGTTCGTCTGCGCTGTGTAATCCGGAGTGGCGAAACTGACGGCGACATGACTTTGCGCCGCCAGATTGTAAACCTCGTCAGGCCGAATCATGGCGATCAGTTTGTTGAGGCTGGACGAATCGGTCATGTCCCCGTAATGCAGTTGGAACTGGCCGGACGATTTGGTTTTCTGGCGGATATCCTCGATCCGGGCCCGGTTGAAAAACGAAGAACGGCGCACCAGTCCGTGCACCTCGTACCCTTTCTCCAACAGCAATTCGGAAAGGTAGGAACCGTCCTGCCCTGTGACCCCGGTAATAAAAGCTTTCTTCATGAATGAATGTCCTGTCGAATGATTGCGCGCGCGCCCTCAAACGGCGATTTTGGAGTATGCCCCTATTATTGCAACATCCTTTGAAAATATTCAAGGTCCGACTGAACCATCTCCCGCACCATTTCCTCAAACGAGACCTTCGGTTGCCAGTGGCGTTGGGAGCGGATCTTGTCCGGATCGCCGACCAGCGGGACCTCTTCTTTGGGGCGGTAAAATTCGGGATCGATCACCAGGTACTCCTCATAATCCAGATCCAGTTCCCCGAACGCCCGTTCCAGAAAATTCCGGATGGTGTGCGTCCGGCCGGTGGCGATGACGTAGTCTTCCGGGTTGTCGGTGGCCAGCATGGCGTACATGGCGGTCACCGTGTCTTTTGCGTGACCCCAGTCGCGTTCCGATTCGATGTTGCCCAGCCGCAGTTCGCTTTCAATACCCAGTTTAATTTTCACCGCGGTCGAAGTGATCTTGCGGGTGACAAACCGGGTGCTCCGGCGCGGCGATTCGTGGTTGTACAATATTCCGGTACAGGCAAACAGTCCCTGGTGCTCCCGGTAGTAACGGATCAAATCGTGCCCGATCACCTTGGAGACGCCGTAAATCGACCGCGGGTTGAACGGGGTGTTTTCATTCTGAGGCGCCTCCGGAGCATGGCCGAACATTTCGGACGATCCCGCGAAAAAAAATCGGCAGTTCGGCGCATGGGCCTTCAGAGCCAACAGCAGGTGATGGGTGCTTTGGGTGTTGGATTTCAAAATGGCCGATTCGTCCTCCAGCGAATGGAACACAAACGTTTCGGCGGCGAGGTGGTAGCATTCCTCCGGTTGGATCGCCTGGATGAGGTCTTCCAGATCGCGGGTCTTCTCCAGGTTTCCGGCATGCAGGTGCAGCTGATCGCGCACTTTCTGGATTCGCCAGAAGGAGGGATCCGATGCGTCACCGGACCCCGGGCGGAGCAGTCCATGGACTTCGTAGTCCCGGTCAAGGAGGTACTCGGCAAGATAACTGCCGTCCTGTCCGGCGATTCCTGTGATCAGCGCTCGTTTCATATCATTCAGGCGGATGGGCGGTATTCCCGGCGGCCCGGCTCCGGGTTACGAGTCGTCGGGCCGTTTGCAGATGAACATTTGGATATCGCCGAAGCTGAATGGAATCATAATATTCCTGAGCCGGGTTTTACCGGATACCTCTCCCAGATATTTCGCTCCGAATACGCCCAGCGCATCGAGTTTGAAAAAAAAGTATTCCAGTGTAATGATGTGGGTGTACTTCTGGTGGTGCACCAGTTCCAGGCCCGCCTTGGTCAACAATTGACTCAGGGCGTCCAGCGTAAAGTAGAACAGGTGCATGTCCATGTACCAGGGCCACCGCTCCTTCATGATTTTTGGGTACCAGTTGTCGATGAAGAGGGTGGAAAACACGAACACCCCGCCTGGCTTCAGACGGGAATGGATCCGTTTCATCTCTTCCACTGGATGCGGCAGATGTTCCATCACATCCCACATGGTGATGACGTCGAAAGGCCCTTCCTCCGCCGGCAGGTCCTTGAGGGTGCCTTGAAACACCCGTTCCTGCATCACCTCTTCCGAATACCGCGCGGCCCATTTCGAAGGCTCGACCCCGAGCGTTTCAAACCCGTTTTCGTGCGCCACTTTGAGAGAGACGCCGCAATAGGATCCGATATCCAGCAGTTTGCCGGACGCGGGCAGGCGGGGTTTGATCTTTTCAAAATTGTAGCGGAAGGTTTTGAAGCGTGAGTCGATGTTTTTCAGATAAGTCGGGTCTTCCACGTCCGAATAAAAATCGAGAAGCTTCTCCGCATCGTGCCGGGTTTCGTTGAACACCAGGCCGCAGTGCAGGCACTTCAGAATCCTCCCGTGGGTGCGGTGACCCGCGCTGGTGCACTGGTAGATCGAGGGGTCTTCATTCGCCGCGAATCTGGCCGGGAACATTTCCATGTGAAACAGCGAATTGCAATTTTCGCAGGGTGGGTCCTTTTCGATATCTGCGTTTGGTTGGTACACCGCAAACGGAATGACGAACAGGCGCCGGTAAAACAGGCGGAAAATATTGTAGATCGCCTTGAAAATCTCGCGTTTGGAAATCTTGGACGTCCCCGCGCGCCGGTCCTCGAAGTGGATGGGAAACTCCGCCAGTTTACGCGTGGCCAACCGGACCACGAAAATGGACTCCATGAAAAAGGAATAACCGTCCGACCAGATGGAGTTCAAATCCATCTGCCTGAGCAGGTCCACGGAAAACCCGCGGTACGAGGTCGTGGCTTCATGCGTCGGGATGCCCAGCAGATACCGCGCCAGCGTGTTGGCGGTTCGGCTGATCAGGGTGCGAACCAATCCATAGTCGCACCGGCCGCCCTTGGCATACCGCGAACCGATCACGAAGTCGTTGTCCTCCAGCAGTTGCTTCATGATGGTCAGGTATTTGGGGTTGTGGGAAAAGTCCGCATCCATCGTGATGAGATGTTCGTAATTGTGATGCAACGCATATTTCATCGCCAGCAGGTGCGCGGTACCGAGGCCCAGTTTGGAGGGACGATGGACGACATGGATGCGCGAATTTTTAGCGGCCAGCTGGTCCAGAAGGGGGCCCGTCCCGTCGGGCGAATGGTCGTCGACGATCAGAATGTCCGCATCCGGCAGGTGGGAAATAATTTCGTTGAGGAGATTTTCAACGTTGTCGGCTTCATTGTACGTCGCGGTAAAAACCAGGGTTCCGGGCATGGAATCGGACTTTTGGAAAACAGGGAAATGTGGGTGGTTGGGACCAGGCGCGCGGCTTCCACGGCCTGAAAAGTCTATCTTTTCATTATAGGGCAACTTTTGCGGAAAACCGCTTTAAATTCAGGAGGATTTGGGAAGTGAACCGGGGGGTGGACAGGGGCCGGAAGGTCACCGGCTGAGGCAATAATTTAGCGTAATATCCCACGCCGGCGGAGTGATGCCGAACGCCGACCGCAGTTTTTCCGTGGCGAGGACCGAGTTGGCCGGTCGCCGGGCGACGGTGGGATACTCCGACGTGGGAATCGGGATCAGTTTCGTATCCCGCGTTGTGGGGGAGGCTTCCACAATGGCTTTGGC